>CAIWUD010000586.1 GCA_903915775.1 uncultured Chloroflexota bacterium
AACCATCAGATACGCAAGCAGCTCGTTGCGAAGGCCGAACGCACGAAGCGAGCGATAGGCGTTGAAGACTTGACGCATATCCGCACGCGGGCAAGGGTTAGCGGGCCGGTACAACGAGCACGGCACAGCAATTGGGCATTCCGTCAGTTGCGGGCCTTCATCGCGTATAAGGCGCAGCGGGCCGGGGTCATGCTTGTCGCCATTGACCCGGCCTACACACGTCAGCGGTGTACTGTCTGTGGTCATACTGAACGGGCAAACCGCCGTTCGCAAGCTGCCTTTTGTGGTGTCGTGTGTGGTCATGCATCCCCGGCTGACTACAACGCTGCGTGCAATATCCGTGATCGGGCCGATGTCAGACGGCCTATGGTGTCCAACCTTCGGGTTGAGGCGCAAGCCCGCGAGCTTTAGCCGTGGGTGTCTGACTTGAATAATAAGCATATCCTCGTGGGACACCACCGATGAAGGTGGGTTGCGCGTCAGCATTTACACCGACACGCGGTAATCGCGCCTCTGCTTATGGCCCTGACACCCGCATCGACTGCCGCGCTCCCCAGTATGAGGGCCATTGCGCAGTCTACGACTCCATACGCTCGTCGAGTTGTAGTAGCTCAAGGGGTGCCTCTTGCGCGAGCAGCGCCAGTGTCGCCTCCAGCACCCGCCGCTGCTGCACAGGGTCGCCCGGGCGGCCGAGGGTGGAACCTCGTGCCAGGCGCGTGATAGTCGCCCGCGGCGGCATCATCAGCCGTGTCACGCCGCCATTCCAACTCGTCAGCGTTGTCGCCACACCGTCCTGCTCCAGCGCCCGCGCCACCAGTCCCACGGACTGGCTGCAGAGCGGTCAACTGGGTACGAGCAGGGCTGCCTGGGCTCCCTCGGCCATCACGGCAGTACGGATCGCAGGGATGAGCTCATCGAGTACACGACCGACGTCGGGCTGGTAGCCCATAAAGCTGATGACGTTCGACGTCAGGTCACCGATCTGCTTCTCTATGACTAACTCCTCGAGGTGGCCGAGGGGCAGCAACACCTGCGGGTCAGCGTTCACCGCGGTGTGATCGTAGTGGTCGTGGGCGTACGCGATATCGGACAGCGGTGTGCCGGTAGGGATCAGGCGGATGGTGTAGTCGCCCAGCGGGTTCGCCGCATCGAAGGGCTCCTGAGTAATCGGTAAGTAGCCGCCGGCAGTGGAGATCAGCACCAGCCGACTGCGGCTGAGGTCGACGCTAGGCCCACCCGGGGCGGTGCCGTTCTTTGGGCGGTTGTACTGCTTGAAGTCGATCGTACCGGTGCGCTCGTAGTGAGCCAGCCAACCGGTGCGGAAGGCGGCATCCCAGGCCGCACGGTCTTCCAGAATCTCCACGGTTTCACCTCACGATAGCCGTTTGCATCAGTGGGGACATGGGCAGTATAGCCGATTTGTGGTTCTCAGCCCAAGCGTAGATCAACGATGGGTATCACCAGCGTGGGCCAATCAGCCATCCCCCAGCGTGGCTAGTTCTTCGTCGAGGATCTCACGCCAGACCTCAGCGGACTGAGCGCCAGCCAGCAGCTTGGCGTTGATGAAAAAGACCGGCGTGCCGTAAAGGGGGTTTTTGCATTACCCCTCCAAAACCGTAACTAACCGGAATCGGGTACGCACTCATACCATCTCCAGGTCCTCGCCGCCTCCCGGGATGGGTCGCTGGGCCGCCGCGGCCACCAGCGCGTCGATATCGATCGGGCTCGCCCGGCTCGTAAACTCGTAGCGCCCGTAGAAGTTGATGTGCTGCCAGGCCACCGGCGACACGTGGGCCAGCTGCTCCGCACCGGCCGTGTCGCCGGCAGCCAGCTTCGCTTCCAGGATGCGCGACAGGATCACCGAGTTGTAGTAGATGATGCAGTTCGTCAGCAGCCGATTGCACTCGCTCCACAGCACCTGCTCCTCCGCCGTCCGGTAGCGCAGCTTCCCGAAGTTTGCGTGAGAGACCGCCCGACGCAGCTGGTGATAGTTCTCGCCCCGGTTCAGCGCCCGCTGCACGAATTGTCGGAGCGGCGGCGAGTCGATGTACCGCAGCAGGTAGCGGCTGCGGAAGATGTGGTCGTACTCCTGTAGCGCCTGGCTGGTCTTGTTCCGCCGCGCGTAGGCGTTCAGCTTGCGCACGATGATGCTCTGGGTCGTCGTCTTCAACGCCAGCGAGGCGAAGATCCGCCGCAGGTTATCCCACTCCTCAAAGATCAGCTCGGTCTTCAGCTTGCGGATCGGCCGCAGCAGCAGCTCCCCGTAGGCGCGCGGGTGCTGGAAGCCATACAGCCCCTTCTCCACCTTCTCCGGTACGTTGCGGTAGCGGGGTGCGAACTGGAAGCCGAAGACGTGGAGCAGGGCGAAGTTCACCTGGTTCGTCCCGTGAGTGTCGGTGGAGTGAATCGCCGGCTGGAGCGTGGTCGTGTTGTTCAGCAGCAGGTCCAACACGTAGTAGCTCTCATGCTCGTGGGCGCCGATGATCTGGGCGTTGACCGGCACGTTACCGACCAGGAGCGTGTTGGCGACGACCCCGGTGTTCAGGCCGAAGTATTTCCAGGACGAGCGGGCGTTGAAGGTCGGGATGGCCGTCTCGAACTTCTGCCCGTCGCTACTTGAGTGGCGCTGCCCGCCGAGGTTATAGACGGCGGTGATGGGCAGGGCCGCGATGGCGTTACTGACGCGGTCGTTCGCCGCCTTGAGCGTCTCGGGGCTGAGGTAGTTCTCCGAGGCTCGCGTCAGGATGTGGGCGCTGATGTCGGAGATGCTGCCCATGCGTCCGAGGCCCATGTTCGTGCCCCAGGCCACCACTAAGGCCCGCAGCACCGCCGGCGAGATCCCCGCCTCGCTGTAGCGCCCGAGCACGTGGCTAAAGGCGTCGAGCATCTGACAGCCCTCATCCGCGAAGGACAGCACCTGGCTCAGGTCGACCTGGGGGATCTCGTCGAAGATTGGGTGGTTCATCGGCTCGCTGCTGCGCGGGTAGGGCAGCGTCCAGCGCGTGCGCCCCCTCTGCTGCCGGACGGTAATGTGGGTGTTGGAGCCATCGGCGATGCGGGCGTTGACCTCCTGAATGAGCGCTTCCAGCTCAATCTCCAGCTCGGCGAGCTGCTCGCGGATCGGTCGGTCGAGGATGGTCCGGCCGCTGGCCTTGAGAAGCTCGGCGTTGGCCTGCCACTGTTCATCACTGAGCAGGTCGTCCTCGAAGCTGCGGAACTGCACGCTGCGGTGACAGACTACATCGCCGGCCTCCACACCGTTGCGCACGCGCTGGTAGGTCAGAAACTCGTAGCGGTCGGGGATAAGCCGCTTGCGGTCGCCGGGCTCCTGGGTGTAAAGATAGCGCTTCTGGCGCACCGGGATCCAGCGGCTCGGGAAGGCTTCGGGGTCGCGCTTCCCCAGCGATGTACCGGCGTCCAGGGTGGCGGTGATAAAGCGGACGGCCTCCAGGAGCGGGGCGTCGGCACGGGTGGCGCTGAGATCGGCGGCCTGGATGAGCGGGCGGAGGGTGGGCTTCCAGCGTTGCTGCATCACCTCGATCGCCTCCCACTGGAGCGCCCGTTGGTCCACGGGGGCGTTGGTGGCGAGGTAGGCGACCACCCGGGCCAGGCGGGGGCGGTCGAGGATTGCAAAGGCCCGGGCCTGCGTGATCACGAAGGGCTCGCTCGGGTCCGGCGGGTCGACCACGAAGAGCCCGAGGACGCCACTCGCCTTTGCGACGTCCTCCTCACGCTGCTCCCGCTGCGTGACCGCCTGGCTTTTGGCCTTCTCGCGGGCCTCGTCGGTATAGGTCGTGACCCCGCGGATGAAGGCGGTGAGGATGCGGTCGTTGCAGCGGCGGGAGCGGTGGTAGACGAAGCAAAGCAGGTAGAGGAAGATGACCCAACGGTCGAGCTGGAGCAGGCGCGCGGCGGCGTAGTAGTTGATCAGGGAGGCGTAGTAGGCCACGGCCTCGCGCGAGATGTCGAGGACCGGGATGACACGCTCGGCCAGGGCGGCGAGCGGGCTCAGGAGTGTAGCGCGCTCGATCTCCTCACCCATGGCGTCACGGGTCATATCGGCGGGTTCCTGCTTGAGCCAGGTGACCCGGTAGCGCTCGTCGGTCTGGGCGAGCAGCGCGTCCAGGGTAGCCATATCCGCGGCCGCCAGTGCGTGCTGAAGGAGGGCGGTCAGGCGCTGCTGCTCGAAGGTTACGGCATGGCTGACCAGGTTCTGTACTGCCGAGTAACCGGGGGCGACGATGCGCTGCTCGGCGAAGAACTGGAGGAGCTCACGGAAGATGTAGACTGGCTTGCTGCTGATTTGGGCGAGCTTGCGGGCGTGGAGCGCGGCCTGCTCTCGCTCTGCGACCCGGCAGCGCCGGTAGTCGAGGAGTTCGAGGATGCGGGCGCGCTGCTTGCGGATGGTGGGCTCGGAGAGCGGCTCCCACGCGACCTCTGCGGCAGTGGGGAAGTGGCGGCCCAGGATGGCAGCGACATCAGCGGCGACCTCGGCGAAGGTGAAGGCGAAGAAGAGCTGTCTGGCCTTGAAGTAGCCAAGCTGGAGGATGAAGCTGACCTGTGAGGCCAGCGAGCGAAGCTCGTCGCAGGCGGCCTGCTCGGCCGGGGTGAGGGTGAAGTAGTGCTGCTGCTCGTCGGGGGTGAAGCTGGGGCGCGCATAAAGGGCCGCAACCTCGTGGGGTTCAAGGATATGCAGCCGCCGGGACTCCGTGGTCCCGAGGGTCTCGGTCTCCATCCGGTGTTCTCCTGTGGGCGGCCGCGAGCGTGGCGGCCGCCTCCAGCGCCGTGAACGGGTCCGGCCACTCCGGTCAGAAGGTTTCGATGTAGGAAGCAGCGACCGGCTCGGGCGGATTGGTGTAACGCTGGATGTAGCGCTGGGAGCGGTGGCCGAGGCGGCGCTCAAGCTCGTAGGGGTCGGCGCCGGTGGTGCGGGCGAGCTGGAAGGCGAAGGTGTGGCGGAGGTCGTGGGGGCGCAGCGGGGAGATCCGCCGTGCGGGGTCACGGGCCTCGCCGTCGTGCCAGCGACCGATCTGCTCCAGGATGAGATTGATCGCCCGAGGGGAGAGCCGGCCGTCGGCGGCGCGGGCGGGGAGGCCGGTGGCGCTGAGGAAAAGGGCGGTGGATGCAGCGCTGGCATCGCGCCCGCGCTCGTGGTCGAGGTAATCTGCCAGAGCGGCGCGCGCATCGGCGGAGAGGAAGACGGTGCGCTCAGTCTGCCCTTTGCCGCGCACGCGAGCAAGGCGGGCACGACGGGCAACGCGGAGAGCGTCGGACGTGTTTGGCTCCAGCTGGTCGAGGTTGAGGCGTACGAGCTCCTCGCGGCGCAGGCCGGTGGAGAGTAGGACGAAGATGATTGCCCTATCGCGCCAGGGGCGCCCCGTGGCCCGGACAGGAACAGCGTCCTCGGCGGCGATTCGGCGGCCGGTGCGCTGGTGGAAGCGTTCGAGGCGGTCGCAGAGGTTCTTGAGCGAGCGGACCTGGTCGTCGTTGAGTGCGCGAGGCTCTAGGGGTGGCAAGCCGAGTTCGCGGATGCCCTTGGCCGGGTCGCCGCGGTGGAAGCATTTGGGATCCTGGGCGTGGACCCAGGTCGTGAAGGCGGAGAGGGCCGCGAGGTGGTTGTTGACGGTGGCCGGGGCGAACCCCTGATCGTCCTTGAGCGAGCGCTGCCAGTCGAGAACATCGCGCCGTAAGCAGGCGGCGATCTGGTCGTGGCCGTAGCGCGTGGTGAAGAAGTCGGTGAAGCGCTGGAGGTGGAGCGAGATCTTGGCGGCGACGGCGGGTGAGCGCACGCCGGTGACGGCGAGCTGGAGGTAGCGCTCGCGCCAGGCGCTGAGGGTGTCGAGCGGGGGTGATTCCACCAGCTCCACCTTTCGTGAAGTGAACTGGGCCAGATACCGTGGTCGTTTTGGCAGGCAACGGGGCCTGAGAAGACCATTTCACTAGACAGAAGGGACATTCTGTCCAGTGAGATTGTATAGCCTCAGCATAGATCCTCAGCCTTAGCCCTCCGCGAAGGCTGGCATCTGCGTCGGAGTACATCGGCGCTGCGACAAGCGTGTCTCTGGCCCAGGCGTCACGGTTTACCCTGGCTGGATCGTTGTCGGCGACACGCCAGCAATCGGCTCCTGCGCCTGCACGCGGCGCATCGCCACGCCGGTGGCCTGCTCAACCGGATCACCGCTCCCCAGGAGTGCATCAGCAACCCGATGCTGATCAGCCAGGCTCCGGTTCTGGCTCAGCTTGACCTTCCCCTCCAGGCGCGTTACTGTCAGAATGAAGCCGACGATGCCCTGGAGCATCCCGGCGCGGTAGCGCTCGGAGAGGCTGTCCCACTGCTGCTCGTAGGCGCCCTCATAGGCCCGGATCACCGCGCGCACCTCGTTCTCCAGCGCCTCGGCGCCATCAGCGGCGTGGAGCGCCTGAACGGGGCCCGCGGCGTGGACGGCGATGTAGTTCCAGGTCGGGACACTCTCGCGCTGCTCGTAGTGGGAGGGCGAGATGTAGGCGTGGGGGCCGGTGAAGATCGCCAGGCTCTCGCCCGTGAAGGCGTGCCAGTGCGGATTGGCCCGCGCCAGGTGCCCGTGAATGGTCACCGCGTCTCCATCACGCCGCACGACGACCGGCACATGCGAGGCGAACGGGGCGCCGTCGAGGATTGACACCAGGGTGATGAAGCTGTGGACTCGCATAAAGCTCACCAGCTCGTCGAGGTTCTCGGCGCGAAAGGCGCGGGGGATGTACATCATCTTTACTATGCTCCAGCTACAACACGGCATCAATTTGGTGTTCCGGCGTGTGAACCGCCTGGCGCAGCCGAGCGTCGGCGGCGAGCTGCGGCTGCCAGGTGAATGCCGCGGGAGTAGGCGGCATCACGCGCCTCCCCGGAGGCTCATCACGGCCAGCCCGGCCAGGCAGATCCCCGCGCCGACGACCGTGGTCCAATGCAGCCGCTCGCCAAAGGCGAGGGCGCCGACCGTGGCGAGGGCGATCGTCGCAAGGACGTTGACCACCAGCGCGCCGGTGGCGAGCGTCCAGCCGCCGCGGTACATCCACACGAACCCGACTTCGATGAGCACCACCGCGACGCCGAGGGCCAGGGTCGGAAGGCCCAGCTGCGCGCGCAGGCTCGTCCGCACCGGGAAGACCGTCACGAGCAGCAGGCCGCAGATCGCGGCGCCCACGAGGTAGGCGACGACCAGCACCAGCGCGGGGCTGGCGTCGGGTGCGACCTGTCGCTGCGCCAGGTGGTAGCCGATCGTGCCGACCACGGCGGTGAGGAGGGCGAGCAGGGCGGTCTGGTTCACGGCTGCGCCTCCAGGGAACAGGCGGGCCCCTCAGCCGTCAGCACGGCGGTGCGCGTCCGGCCGCCCAGGTGCTGTGTGACGAGCGCGGCAAGGTCGGCGAGCGCCGCGTCGAGCAGGGCCGCCGGGTGCTCGGGCAGCGCCTCGACCACCAGCACGGCGTCGCGGGTGTGCGCGGTCAGCTTGGTGCGATCGGCCTCGCGCCAGTTCCAGCAGCGGCAGATGGCGCCAGCCTCGTCGCGGTAGATCACCTCGCCCGCCCGTGCCGGATCGTCCTCGGCGGTGCCGATGGTTCGGAACGGCTCGCCGCCTACTGCCCGTGTGAGCCGCACCTCGCCCACGATCGCCGCGAGATCCTCCCCGCCGCAAGGCAACGCATGACGCAGCGACACGGCGTTGTACAGATCCACCAGGGGGCTGATCGAGCGGACACGCCCGGCCTGTGCCGACCGCAGCAGACTCTCGATCGAGGAGCGGTACTGTGACGGCTTCACCCCGAAGCGAGCGTAGGCCGCGCGCCAGGGGGCCACCGCTGAGTGGGCGGCCATGTCCACGCCAGTCAGCGTCGCAGCCCGCCGGCTCGCCTCGTCGGCCAGCAGGGCTGCCGCTGTCTCCACCCCCGTCGTGTTGTCGAGCCCGTGGGCGGTCACCACTCCGATCCGCGCCTCAGGAAACAGCACCCAGAATGCCTCGGTCACCAGCAGTTGCATCGTATCACTCCACTGAACATCTCCAAGCGCGAGTGTAGCGTATACTGGCCGTGAATTGCTAGTGCCAAAGGGAGCAACACGATATGACCAATCGCGAGCGGCCAGGGTCGGCGAGCTTCGACCTGGCGAGCCTGACGATTGACGCGGCCAGCCCCGAGCCCCGCTACCGGCAGATTGTCGCCCAACTTCGCGCAGCGATCGACGCTGGGACACTGGTGCCAGGCACGCGTTTGCCGCCGACGCGCGCCCTCGCCGCTAGCCTCGACATCTCGCGCATCACCGCGGTCGCGGCCTACGAGCAGCTGATCGCCGAGGGCTATCTGGTCGGGCAGGTCGGCGCGGGCACCCGCGTGGCCGATGTACCGCCGCGCCCCCTGGCCAGTTCAAGAGCACGGCCAGATGGCTCAGAACCGCCCCCGCCGCTAGCTCCCTTCGGCGCTGCGCTGGCGGCCACGCCGCTCGCCCTGCCCTTGGACCACGGCCCGCCACGGCTGTTCCGGCCGAACGTTCCTGACCTCCGGCTGTTCCCTGGCCGCCTGTGGGCACGGCTGCTCGCCCGCCAGCTCCGAGACGGCGACCTCGGGCTGCTTGGCTACGGCGATCCCGCCGGCCTCCCCGCACTCCGCGCGGCCGTCGCCCAGTATCTTACGACCTTCCGCGGCGTGCGCTGCACGCCCGAGCAGGTGCTGATCACAGGCGGCTCACAGGGGGCGATCGCGCTCCTCGCCCAGGCGCTGCTTGCTCCGGGCGACACGGTCTGGATGGAGCACCCTGGCTACCCGGACACGACGGCATTGCTGCGGGCGAGTGAGGTGCAGCTCGCTGCCGTGCCGGTGGACGACGACGGGCTGCAGGTGGAGGTCGGCGAAGCTCTGGCGCCGTACGCACGGCTGGCCTATGTGACGCCCGGCCACCAGATGCCGACGGGCGTGCCCTTGAGCCAGAAGCGTGGGCGAGCGCTGCTCACGTGGGCGGAGCGGGCCGAGGCATGGGTGGTGGAGGACGACTACGATGGCGAGTACCGCTACGACGGCCCACCGCGCCCGGCGCTCCAGCGCCTCGACCAGAGCGGACGCGTGCTGTATCTCGGGACGTTCAGCAAGACCCTGGCACCGGCGCTACGACTGGGCTATCTGGTCGTGCCGCCATCGCTGATCGAACCGCTCACCCGGGCGCAGACACTGCTGGTGCGCCAGCTGCCTACACTGGAGCAGGCCGCACTGGCGGCTTTCATCGCTGAGGGGCACCTGGCCCGCCACATCCGGCGCACCCGCGAGCAGTACGCGCGGCGGCGCGCCGCATTGGTCGCGGCGATCAACGCGGTCTTCGGCAAGCGGGTCACGATCGGGGGAAGCGTGGGGGGACTGCACCTCGTCGTCTGGCTTGCGACGTCGGTAAGTCTGGAGCGTATCGTTGATGCGACGCGGGCTGCGGGCATCGAGCTGCGGACGACAGCTGAGTACGCGACGGAGGGAGCGGTGCGGCCCGGCCTCCTGCTCGGCTTTGCGCTCGCTGAGCCTGACGAGCTGCGGGGCGGGGTGGAAAAGTTGCGGGCCGCGATTGACCACCTGCTCTGACAATCTCTACTGCGTGTGCTCACTCCGCGATGGGGGGCACGAACTCTGGCATAGGCGAGGCCATGTTCCCTACCTGTTTACGGTTGGTTACGGTTTTGGAGGGGTAATGCAAAACCCCCCGTAAAGCCGCAACGCCTGAGCCTCCGCGAAGTTGCGGTCGATGTTGGCGAGCTGCTCGCCCCGGACGACGCACGCCTCGATGGTAGCGGCATCAAGCCCAACCTCCTCAGCGGCGGCCCTGACACGCACCAGAGCCGCCGCCTCGCCACCGTGCCAAGCCTCTGGCTCAGCGAAGAGCGCCCCATGCATGTCCCAGTAGCGGCCCTCTGCCCCGGCGCACTCCGCGGCCTGCGCCGCTACAGCACCCTGCCGACTGGTGACCGGTAGGTCTTTATAGACGTAGTAGATCTTTCCCGTAGCAATATACTCCGCTTGCAGGGCGCCGAAGGTGCGTAGGTGGAAAAGGCGACAAAACTCGCAGCCGAAGTCGGCAAACTCGACCACGGTGATCGGCGCGTTCGGGTCGCCGAGCGTGGCGTAGGACTCAGTGGCCAGACGCAGACGCGCCATGCTCGCCGTCACCGGGCCGTTCTCGGTCTCGATAACCCCGGGCGTCGCGGTTGGCTGCGCCGTCGCTGTGGGGGTGGTGGTTGGCAGGGCTGTTGGTACGAGCATCCGTACGGTCGGTGGAGGAGGATTGGTCGGCCGAACCGGAGTCACACTGGGCAGACGAGCAATGGTCGGCACTGGAAGTGCATCAGCAGCGGGGGCACCCGCACAGGCGCCCAACATCGCCAGTAGGGCGAGCATCACACCTTGCATCAAGGGGCTTGGCATCGCAGGCTCACGACAAACACAACCTTCAGGCTCTACCTCGGCCAGCGTAGCACGCCATGGCAGCACCGACCGTGATCAAGATTACTGTAGCAGACTTCTGGCCTCTACAAAGTGCCCCTACTACTGCGACCACGGCGGTATAGTATACCGACTATCATGGGAGCATTGACCCACATGGGTATGGAAAGGATCATAGCATATGGATAGCGATGTACCGGAGATGTCCCGAGAGCAACTGATGACCGAGATCATCAAGCTACGACAAGGCATACGTGCACATCGGGACGCTACCGGACATGACCTCTGCTGGCACCATCCAGCCCTCTGGGCGCTGTTGCCGGAGAAAGTTGATCCGCAGATAGCCATCCCAGAGTGGTCCCACTTCATGCGGGGTTGCATTACGTATCGTGAGTCTCTGGACAAGCAAGCTCCGCAGGTGCTGCGGACAGATGAGCCCTTCAGTGGCTAGGATCGAGCCTAACGCAGACGTTCGGCAGAGGAGTTCAGGTTCATGCATGCGAAACAGCTCATCCCGGTGGATTGGGTAGCGAGAGCCATGGCGGAGACACTGGTACTGGCCCTCCATCGGTGGCGGAAGCTAGCCATTCTTCCAGCCCATATCCACCCAGTGCCGGATGCAAGTGCCGGATGCAGTGGATGGTGGTCTAGCCACCGGGATAGCTCAAGGCTCCCTGGTGCGGGGGGCGTGCACAACATCCACAGCGGTGACGTACGACGCAGGTTTCTCACGAGCCAATGGTACGACCATTCAGCACACCCGCTCATGGGGTGTTACCGCACCAAGAAGCCTTACAATTGTCGAGTGAAACCCTTTGAGGCACTCGCCTCCCGCGCCTGCAGCGAGGGCACGGGGGAAAGCCTTCCCCCGTGGATCTCCTTCCCGTTCCTCTCCGCTATCCGTGTCCCTAACCGCGACCCGGCCTGACGTACGGAAATAGCCCTTCTATCCCAGGAGCGTTAGCCCTGGGATAGAAGGGCCTCACCCGCTTGAGCGGACTTCAGCAGATCTGCCTCTAGCCAGCTTTTCCCCCACTCAGAACTTCCACGACAGAAGCTGCTGCCGCACAGCTACGGAGGGGATGCGCTCAGGCCGCGGCCAGTTCACGCGCGTGCGCGATCTCATTAGTCCGGATCGGGCGAATCTGCTCGGCAGGAACGGTAATCACGGCCACGGTGTCACCACTTACTGTCATAAACTCGACGGTGTAGCCCTTGCCTTCCTGATGCACCAGCACGACCGTGCCGATGTCACCCGCCTGAAGCCCACGCTCGGGGAGGTTCGTGGTCAGCACCACGCTGGTGAGTTCCTCAATCATCACCTGCTCCTTTCAGCGGGTAGACCGTTGCCAGTAGGGGAATGCGCTCGCCGGTCGCGATAAACCAGACAACCCGAACCCCAGGTGAGCGACCATTAGGCGCTGGGAGTGGCCCTTCTACGACATCGTTAGCGTTCGTACCAAATGCCGTCGGCTCTGCCGCCACGACCTCGTGTTCAGCGGCGTGACGTTTCAACGCCGTAGCCAGCACGGGCCAATCGTCCAATGCAAAGCCGAAACGCATGAAGAAGACGGCCTTGCTGCGCCCATCACGATGGTCAAGCGAGAGCCGCTACGCCGTGATCTTGCGCTCAGGAAGAAGCGCTTGCTCGTACTTTGGCAGTCTCATAGGGCATATTGTAGCATAGCGACTGGTTCTTCTTCTGCGGGCGTGGCATACCGTCTTGCAGGATGTGGTAGCACACGGGGAGCTATCGCTACCCCACGCCGCAAAACACTACGCTGCACCCTGGTGCTGGCGATATACCGTGGGGCTCAGCAGCGCTATGCTATACTGAATCGCGTGGAGTAACCCACAGGCTGGTCAGGCACCGTGTATAGAATAGATCAGAAAACTCTGTGGCAACAGTATCAAGCCCTCCACAAAGAAGTTCAGTAGCAGACACTTGATTTTCTAGCCTTTCTCCAGGCAACATACGTCTCGATCCCTACGTCAAAGACCACACCAAAAGATCTCGCTCAGGAACCATTTGTGGGCGGGCATGTGGGCCAACCG
>CAIWUD010000587.1 GCA_903915775.1 uncultured Chloroflexota bacterium
ATCTCATCGAGGCTGCCGAGCGGGCTGGCTACCAGCCAGAGGCGATCCGCGCTGCCGCGGAGAAGGCACTGGAACGGCACGCCAAAGCCTAGCAGTTGCTACCTCCCGCATGCTGGCCCCCACCTCAGAACGGGTCGAGCTCAAGTTCGTGCCCGGCGGCAGCGGAAGCGTAGCAGGCCTCTAGCACTGCTGTACGCCGCAGCCCCTCAAGGGCGCTGGGATCGGTGGGGCCGCGATCGAAGATGGCGTCCACGAAGCGGTCGATCAGCTCCGAGCGCCCCTCCGTCGAGCGCACCTCTACCGATGTATCGGTGGCAACACCGTCGACGTCGCTGAAGAGCCGTAGGGTGTTGGTCGTGGCATAGTTGCGCACGAACAGCTCTGCACCGCCTTCGGTGCCGTAGAACGTGACGCCAAAGTCGTCCATGGCCGAGCTGTGCGTAGCCCAACTCGCCTCCAGGTGGAGCGTTGCACCACCTTCGAGACGGAGGAAGGCGGTCGCCAGATCTTCGACATCGTAGGCGAGACCGGTATCGCTAGAGCTAGCCCGCCCCTTCCAGCCCTTCAGGCCACGGGGCCCGAAGGCGGCGTAGGTGGCGGCAGTGACTCGGCGTACGGCAGGTTCGCCGAGCATGAAGAGGGCCATGTCGAGCACATGGATGCCGAGGTCGACCAGCGGGCCGCCGCCCGCCTGCTCCTTGCTCACGAACCAACTGCCGAGGCGCGGGATGCCGCTCCGGCGCATCCAGAAGGCCTTGGCGTAGTAGATCTGGCCGAGCCCACCAGCGGCGATTCGGCGTTTCAGCCAGAGCACATCCTCGCGGAAGCGCCGGTTGAAGTTGATCATCATCACCTTACCGCTCGCCTCGGCGGCGGCGAGCATGGCGCGGCCCTCGGCACTGTTGCGGGCGAGGGGCTTCTCGACCAGCACATGCTTACCGGCTCTGAGCGCTGCGATGGCCACCGGGGCGTGGAGGAAGTTCGGGAGACAGATGCTCACCGCCTCGATGCGCGCGTCGGCGAGCAGCTCTTCGTAGTGGCGATAGGTTGTGGTGACGGCATACTCGGCTGCGGCGTGGCGCACACGCTCATCGTCGAGGTCGGCAATGGCAACAGTGTCGACGTCGGGGTTGCGGGCATAGCCTTGTAGGTGTAAGGTGCCGACCCCTACGCCAATGACCCCTACGCGGAGGCGCGATCTCGTCATAGTCTGGTTTACTCTTTATGTGTACTGCTTTATAAGGTTGGTACAGCTGCGCCCCTCCCAACCTCCCCCCGCTAGGGGGAGGATTCCGACTCCCTCCCCCAACGGGGGAGGGGCGGGGTGGGGGCAAGAGGTGCTCACTCCGTTCACGGGTTGCGCGGCCGGGCGTTGCCGAACTGTGGGCGTGGGCCATCGACGGGTGCAGCCCAGACTACGGCGTTGGCGATCACCCGTTGGACATCGGGGTGGTGGTAGGTCGGGTAGGTTTCGTGGCCAGGCCGGAAGTAGAAGATCTTGCCGCGCCCGCGGGTGTAGCAGCAGCCGCTACGGAACAGCTCGCCACCGCTAAACCAGCTGATGAAGACCAGCGTCTCGGGGGCGGGCACGTCAAACAGTTCGCCGTACATCTCCTCCGGCCCGATCTCAATCGTCTCACCCAGCCCGGCAGCGATCGGATGCCCCGGAGCTACGACCCAGATCCGCTCGTGATCGTCGCCAACGCGCCACTTCAGATCGCAACTTGTGCCCATCAAGCGTTTGAAGATCTTCGCGAAGTGGCCCGAGTGGAGCACCACAAGGCCCATTCCATCCAGTACACGTGCGGCCACGCGCTCAACGACCGTATCGCTCACCTCACCATGGGCCAGGTGTCCCCACCAGATCAGCACGTCGGTGGCATCCAGTAGCTCCACACTGAGGCCATGCTCTGGCTCATCCAGTGTTGCAGTGCGTACGGTGATACCAGGGTTTGCGCTCAGTGGAAGGGCGATCGCGATGTGCATACCTTCGGGGTAGATGGCGGCCACGCGCTCATCGTGGCGCTCGTGGCGGTACTCGTTCCAGACCGTGACGCGGATCGACGCGCTCATGGGGCCTCTTTCTCGGTGGGATGGGCGAGCCACAGCAGTGATGGGGCAGCTGCTACGGCTCAACACGGTGATGCCGAATATAGTACCATAGGCGGTACATTCCACTGATCTAGGTAACTGTTCACCGTTGGGGCAAGGCAGGCTTCACGTCAGCGTGACCAGTTCCCGAAATCACCGAGCAAGCGCTCGGTGATCCCAGGTCGTGGTAGCATGCGGGATGAGCGGGGTCCATCTCATCGAAACGATAGGGTACTCAACGATGATCAGCAGATATCTCTGGTGGCAGTCCGGAGTCGTGTACCAGATCTATCCACGCAGCTTTCAGGATAGTAACGGTGATGGGGTCGGCGATCTGGTCGGGATACTCCAGCGGCTGGACTACCTGCAGTGGTTGGGCGTTGATGCGCTCTGGCTCTCGCCGATCTACCCCTCCCCAATGGCCGATTTTGGCTACGATATCGCGAACTACACCGACATCGATCCATGCTTCGGCTCACTCGCCGATTTTGACCGTCTGCTGGGCGCACTGCAT
>CAIWUD010000588.1 GCA_903915775.1 uncultured Chloroflexota bacterium
CCCCTCACAATCGTACGGCTACGCCTTCCTCGTGGGTGTCCTCAATACGCTGCGTGTTGCCGTACTTGGCATTCTGCTCGCTACCCTGCTCGGTATCCTGCTCGGCATCTGCCGCCTCTCGAGCAACTGGCTCCTGCGAACCATTGCCACCGTCTACGTCGAGATACTGCGCAATATTCCGCTACTGCTACAACTCTTCTTCTGGCTTGCCCTGACGCAGACCTTCCCGCGCATCCAGGAGGCGCTCAACGTCGGTGGGCTGCTCTTCCTGCACAATCGAGGCGTCACTCTGGCATGGCCTGTTGCCAAGGAGAGTGTTGCTACCTGGACGCTCTGGATCTGGGGTGGCTTGATCGTTGGAGCGCTCTTCTACATCGTGCGGCGTATTGAATTTGCGCGCCGCGATCGCCCTGGTGTTGCCCTGCCCTGGGCGCTGTTGATTGCCCTGGGTGTGGCTACCCTAGGCTTCTTCGTGAGTAGACAGCTCTCAGGGGTCTGGCCGCTGACGCTCGAGGTTCCGCAGCTGCAGCGCTTCGCGTTCCGTGGCGGCATCACCCTGACCACCAACTTTGCTGCCCTTCTCTTTGGCTTGGTTACCTACACCGCGGTCTATATCGGTGAGATCGTGCGCAGTGGGATCCAGGCGGTGAATAAAGGTCAGCGTGAGGCTGCACGTGCCCTGGGCCTCAACCCGGCCCAGACCCTGCGCCTAGTGATCTTCCCCCAGGCTCTGCGGATTATGATCCCACCGATGACGAGCCAATACCTGAATCTGACGAAGAATAGTAGTCTCGCGGTGGCCATTGGCTTCCCTGATCTCTTTGCCGTGGCTGGTACCACGCTGAATCAGACTGGCCAGGCGGTACCGGTGATCTTGATGGTGATGGCTTCGTACCTGAGTATGAGCCTCTTCACCTCGTTTTTGATGAACTGGTACAACAAGCGTATTCAGCTGACAGAGAGGTGAGCCATGGCGACCGATGTCTCTCAGCCGCAGGCGCGGGCTCCCCGCCCATCGATCGACCTGATAGGCTGGTTGCGCCAGAATCTCTTCAGTAACTGGTGGAACAGCCTGATCAGCATGGCGCTGCTCTTCCTCGTCTTCCAGACCCTGAGCGGGCTGTTCAACTGGATCGTGACGAGCGATGGCTGGCCAGCTGTGGCCAACAACGTGCGCTTGCTCCTCGTTGGGCGCTACCCCCCCGATCAAACCTGGCGCCCTGAATTGGTGGTGGCCATGATCGCCCTGCTGCTCGGCCTGAGCGGTGGGCTGTGGCGGGGCATTCCCCTGGCCCTCGCGGCTGGTTTTGCCCTGCTCATCCTGCTCCTCGGACTGATTGCCCTGACCCTGCCACCCGATCAGGTGGCCCCACTGGTGCCAACCACTCTTTTCCTCTTTGGATCGACTGGCCTGGTCGCCCTTGGGGTTGCCGTCGCCTGGCGTCTGGGCAATCTGCTCCGCTGGCCACTCGTGGTTGCCTGGATCGTGCTCTATCCCGTTGCCATCCTGATCCTCCGTGGCGATGCTACTACCGCAATCGAAACCTCCCTCTGGGGTGGGCTGATGCTAACGCTCATCCTTGCGGTCAGTGGTATCGTCCTCTCATTTCCCCTCGGTATCCTACTCGCCCTGGGGCGCCGGAGTAACCTACCGGTGATCAAGTGGTTCTGCATCGCCTATATCGAACTGATCCGCGGTGTGCCCCTGGTTACCGTGCTCTTCATGGCCTCACTGATGCTGCCGCTCTTTCTCCCTAGTGAGGTGCGTATTGACGCAGTCGTGCGTGCCATCGTTGCGGTGACCCTCTTCAGCGCCGCCTACATGGCGGAAAATGTACGTGGTGGGCTGCAATCCCTTCCACGGGGCCAGACGGAGGCCGCACGTGCCCTTGGGCTCAATGTGGTGCAGACGACCCTGCTGATCACGCTGCCCCAGGCGCTGCGGGCGATCATTCCCGTGCTGGTTGGTCAGTTTATTGGCCTTTTCAAAGATACCTCACTAGTGGTCATTATCGGCCTGACTGACCTGCTCGGTATGGCTCAGGCGATCAATACCCAGCCGCAGTGGCTCGGTATCGCTGGTGGTGTCTGGCGTGAGACCTTCTTTGTGATCGCCGTGGTCTACTGGATCTTTAGCTTTACCATGTCGCGTACGGCACGTCAGATCGAGAGTCGCCTCAATGTTAGCCATTGAAATCAGCGCTAACTGACCATTCGGTGGGAGGCGTGGAGGGCTTCGCCCTCAGCAAAAGATCCCAACCCAGCCTTGGCACCGCCAGACCGCCAATCTGGCGCAGCCGAATTAGGAGATCAACATGAGCGGCCACGCTGTAGGTGAAACTATCATTATCTGCGAGCACGTCAATAAGTGGTATGGCGATTTCCAGGCACTCAAAGATGTGAGCATGCAGGTCAAAAAGGGTGAAGTAGTGGTTATTTGTGGGCCTTCGGGCTCGGGAAAGAGCACCTTCATCCGTACGATCAACCGTCTTGAGGAGCACCAGGAGGGACGCATCGTTGTTGACGGTATCGAGATGAGTAACGACATCCGCAACATTGATGCCATCCGCCGTGAAGTGGGCATGGTCTTCCAGCAGTTCAACCTCTTTCCCCACCTGACGGTGCTGCAAAATGTGACTCTGGCCCCCCTCTGGGTGCGCAAGAAGACGCGCAAGGAGAGTGAAGTCAAGGCGATGGAGCTCCTCGAACGGGTTGGGATCATTGAGCAGGCCAGGAAGTTTCCGGGACAACTCTCAGGTGGCCAGCAGCAGCGTGTAGCCATTGCTCGGGCCCTCGCTATGGAGCCACGGATCATGCTCTTTGATGAGCCGACCTCTGCGCTGGATCCCGAGATGGTGAAAGAGGTGCTTGATGTCATGAAGACCCTCGCCCGGGCTGGCATGACCATGCTCTGCGTAACCCACGAGATGGGCTTTGCCCGTGAGGTGGCCGATAGGGTCATCTTCATGGATAAAGGGCAGATTGTTGAGGAGAATACCCCCGAGGAGTTCTTCAACCATCCGCGCCACGAGCGGACAAAGCTCTTCTTGAGCCAGATTTTGTAGCATACGGTGCAAATCATGGGCGGTGTGGAGGGTTTGGCCCTCCAGGTAGGCACATCGGCGTAGCCGAAACCGCCCCCCTTACCCAAACGAAAAAATCCATGAACCCCCGCAACATCTACCTGATCGGCTTTAGTGGCACTGGGAAGTCGACGGTTGCTCGCCTGCTTGGGGCAGAGCTTGGTTGGTCCAATTGGGATGTCGATCAGCTGATTGTGGCGCAGAGCGGCATGGCCATTCCGGCGATCTTCGCCGCTGAGGGCGAAGCAGATTTTCGTCTGCGTGAGAGCCTGGCCCTCCGTACAGCTGCTGAGGCGCAACCGGTAGTTGTAGCAACGGGCGGTGGAGCCGTACTGCGTGACGAGAACCGTGCGCTCATGGCTGAGACGGGATGGGTGATCGCCCTAGAAGCTCGCCCCGAGACGATCCAGCAGCGGATTGCCGCACAGCTGCGTCAAGCTACCCCCGACGCGGTTCGTCCGCTCCTCGATGCCGACGATCAGCTTGAACAGGCCCGCGCCCTGAAGCAGCGCCGCCAACATCTCTACGCCCTTGCCGACTGGACCGTCCACACCGATCGTTTGAACGCCGAGCAGGTAGTTGCCGAGATCATCCGCGCCGTCGAGCTACTAGAAAAGCTGGTAGATCCGCAGTAGGGGCCTGGCTCCGAAAACGCCCTCGGCTGCGGGAGGCATGGAGGGTATCGCCCCGTCTTACGGGAGGTGTGGAGGGCTACGCCCTCCACAAAAAAACTTCAACCCATCCCCGGCAGTGCTAGCCTGTCAGGCTGGCGCTGCCAAAATCGAACCCTACTTGGAAAGCAATCGTCATGAAGATCTACACACGCACCGGCGATACCGGTCAGACCGGTCTCTTCGGTGGTCAACGGGTTGCGAAAGATGCCGTGCGCGTCCATGCCTACGGAACAGTCGATGAGTGTAACGCTGTTCTCGGTCTCGCTCGCACTGCTGGGCTACAAGCCGAACTGGACGCGTTCCTGGCAACGGTGCAGAGTCAGCTCTTTGTGGTCGGCTCTGATCTAGCCACACCGGGTGAAAGCGCCTACATCCCCCGGATTGGGCCTGAGGAGGTTCGCTTTCTCGAGGAGGCGATTGACGGAATGGAAGCGGAACTGGAGCCACTACGCCAGTTCATCTTGCCGGGTGGTGTCGCCGCGGCAGCCCAACTGCACTTGGCACGAACCGTCTGTCGACGCGCCGAGCGCTGGGTGGTCAGCCTGGCTCAGGAGGAGGAGGTCAATCCGCATGTGCTGGTCTACCTCAATCGGCTGTCAGACTTCCTCTTTGTCGCTGCACGCGCTGCAAATGCCCAGGCCGGTACTCCCGATAGCCCCTGGATCAACCCTCGCCTAACGGCGTCCTAGGGTGTAGTTGTACTGCTTCACGGAGTTAGCACCTCTTGCCCCCACCCCACCCCTCCCCCGTTGGGGGAGGGAGCTAGCATGTAGTGTCGGGGGTCTTCATGGAGGGCTGCGCCCGCTACGCATCCCGTATGCTGGCGACTTCGTGGACGAGACGCCACTCCTCATCGTGCCATTGGGTAGATGGTACGGTAGATCGGCGTTGCGCCCAGCTTGGTACAGGCGTGCTCGAGGGATGGATCGAGTTGGAGACAGGCGCCCGAAGGCGACCAGAGGATCGCCAACTCTTGTGTGGCTCGCTCCACCCGGAGATGGTAGATCTCCGGCCCACTCGCCACGTGGAGATCCTCGATCACTAAGCGCCCCGTACCGACGAAACGATCCTCCCCATCATCGATCACCACGGCCTCAAGTCTGGCAGGGGCATCGAGTTGCCGGTTCCCCCCAGCTACCGCCTCAATCAGATCGCCTGGCTCCGCCATACCGCTAAGCAGCGCACGTACCATGTGGCGCTCACTGCCCCCAATTGGGCCCAGCATAAACTGGAGGAGCTCACCCTCGGCATCGCGTAGCCAGACCTTCAGGCGCTGGAGGCTCCCATCCCCTCTGATCCAGGCACCGATAGCGTAGGCCTGTTGAGGAAGGGGGAGGGCCTCCTCGTGCTCGAAGACGAGGTAGTCGTTGGCACGTGTAGTGAAGTTATAGGTAATCTCCACGCTCTGGGTTACACTGTCGACCCGTAGGCTCCCGTTGGGTTGGTGGATGCGGCGCCACCCAGTAGGGCTCGTCATGCCCATGATGGTATGGGGTACAGCCTCCTCATACCCGCTTATCGCGGTGGCTCCCACCATCTGCTGGTTGAGGCTGCGCAGGGCGAAGAAGGCCGGCTTCAACAGATTGCGGCTGAAGTCACTACGACCACGCCCTTCGCGTACCAGCCCATAGGCATTACCAGGATCATCTTTGAGCGTATACCAGAAGATCTTCTCAACTCCCACTTGCCAGAAGAGTAACATAGCGCGCACGAGATAGTCGGCCTGGCTCTGTGCATTGCCATACCCGATAGCGTCACGATCACTCACCCCACTGGCCCAGCCCACCTCGGTGACCCAGATAGGCTTAGGGCCATAGCGGTGCATCATCAGGCGCACCGTTGCCATCACCGCAGCCAGGTTACCCTCTTCGGGACTCTTTGGGTCGACATAGGGATGGATGGCGAGGATATCGAAGCTCTGCCAACCACCGTAGTTGGCCACCCCAGTGAGGAAGTTCGTATCGTGCGGGTTGATGCCACCGAGCAGCACGCTTGCCCCAGGATCCAGTTCACGAATCATGGCCGCGGTACGCTTGAGGAGCCGTGTATAGGCGGCCACATCCGGTTGGGGTTGCCAGAAGTAGGGGTGATCAGGCTCATTCCAGATCTCCCAGTAGCGCACGTACGCCTTATAGCGGGTGACCACCTCACGGGCGTACACGAGAAATGCGTCCTGATCGGGAGCCGCGTACGAGACCTCACGAAAGCCATCACCCTGCAAGGGTGTAGCCCAGCCTACTGATGGCCCAAAGACACCCACCACCTCAATCTGGTGCTCGCGTAGGATACGCATGGCCTCGTCGGTGAAGGTCCAATCCCAGCGATCAGGACGGGGCTGGATACGGTGCCAGTGGAAATCCTCGCGCACCCAGGTCACACCAAGTTCGTTGAGCAGTCTGGCCGGGACATCCATGCTCGCCGGATCGGGGTAGCGCGTTGCCAGGTGGGAGTTGAGCCCAAAGCTGGGCGTCCCGGTGTGCGGGGGGAGTGGTAGCTCACCAATCCTCACGGGCATCACCACTTCTGGGGATGATGCAGCGAGGAGGAGCGTGAGCACGACGATCATGAGACGCAAGAAGCGCATAGCCTACCAGTATGATGCTGCAACTTAGCAACTCCGCAGTTAGAGGAATTGGCGGGGTCCCCGGCGCGATTATATCCGATCGGCGCGACGCCCCAACCATGAGATTCGTCGCGGACTTCATTGCGCTGACGGGGAAGAAACCGCTATACTATCGTCGAGGCCGGCCACAAACAGGGGGGAATCATGACACTCGAGACCCGTCAGGGACGGTTGCGCTTGATGTGGGAAGAGGGCGATGAGCTCGTATTGAGTCTCGATCCACTCCAGGGGTATTGGACGGAAGAGCAGTATCTGTTGCTGACCGACCAGACCAATCGCCTACTAGAGTACACCGATGGCTACATCGAGGTTTTGCCCATGCCGAGCGACCATCACCAAGCGATGCTGGAATGGCTCTTCCTCGCTCTGAAAGCGTACATTGAGCAAATTGGCGGCAAGGTACGCTTTGCGCCACTGCGCGTGCTCGTACGTGCGGGAGCGTACCGCGAGCCGGACATTCTGCTCGTGCGTGACGCACAGGATCCTCGGCGCCAAAACCGTTTCTGGCTTGGCGCAGATCTCGTCGTGGAGGTCGTGAGTGAGGATGATCCGGAGCGTGATACTAGGGTGAAACGTGCAGATTATGCCTACGCCGGGATTCCCGAGTACTGGATCGTGAATCCATTCGATCAGACGATCACGGTGCTTGTTTTGGACGGCGAGACGTATGCTGAGCATGGAGTCTTTGGACGTGGAGTGCAGGCAGAATCAAAGCTGCTTGCCGGATTCAGCGTGCGAGTGGACGCGGTACTTGACGCCGAGTAGCCAAACGTTCCCAGTCTACGGGAGGCATGGAGGGTGCAGTCAACCCAGCCTTGGTAGTGCCAGAGGGTCAGGCCGGTGCAGCCGAAATCGAAACATGCCTAACGGAAAGTTCGCGTATAATCAGCAAGAGATGCCAATATACCGCGTACGATCAACCCATGCGCCACGGAGCTCAGCCCCATGTACCGCCAGCATAGCCACTGCTCGTTTTGCGGCCACCCCTTCCTAGAGGGTCAGCGCTGGCCGCGGGTTTGTGCCCACTGCGGCAGCACCACCTATCGCAACCCACTCCCGGTTGCCCTCGTGCTCCAGCCCATTGATGATGGCCTGCTCGTTATCAGGCGCGCTGCCGCCCCCCGGCAGGGCCAACTTGCCCTACCGGGCGGATTTATCGAGTTGCAAGAGAGTTGGCAGCAGGCGGCCGCTCGCGAGCTACGCGAAGAGGCAGGTGTCCATGTGGCGGCGGATCAGATCAGTGACTTTGGCATACGCAGTACTTCGGACGGCTACCTGCTTGTCTTTGGCCTTGGGCCACAACTGCACAGTGCGGATCTCACTCCCTTCCGCCCTAATCGTGAGGCTGCTACCCGTCTGATCCTGACCGCACCGACCGAGTTAGCCTTTCCGCTACACACCGAGATGGTGCACCGCTTCTTCGCGCGGCGGTCATAGCAGCGCCGTGGATTTGATACTGACACCCGCCTGGAAGATCGCGGTCATGAGCGATCACCCTGTAGCCCAGGCTGCTGGTAGAGCGTTACAGCAAGGGTTGCTGCTCCTGGGTGCGCCCGAGCTCCCCCTTGGAGGGGAGGCTCCTGGACCGCGGATTGCCCTGACCCATGGGCCGGTCGGTGAGCGTTTCGTGCGTACCCCTGTCCCCCATGGCCTAGATCTCCGCGCCGATGGTCCACGCGGGCTGCTCTACGCTGTCTACGACCTGCTTGAAGCCATGGGGATGCGCTGGCCAGCCCCTGGAGTGTACAGGAGCCCAGCCCCTGTTCGCGATCCCCTGCGCCTGCCTACCAGTGCCGTCACCGACCGCCCAGCCCTGCCCATCCGTAGCCTAGTGATCGGTCACGACCAGTTCCTGGCCGAGGCTACGCACTGGATCCGTTGGGCGGCCCGAAATCGGCTGAATACTATCTTCATTCATACGACGATTGGTGAGCCAGCACTGGGCGCATGCCGTCTGTCCACGTGGCGTGCCCGGCGCCGCGAGCTGCTCCCGCTGATCCGTGAACATGGTCTGCGGCTGGAACTGGGTGGACACCATCTACGTGACCTGTTGCCACGACGGCTCTTTCG
>CAIWUD010000589.1 GCA_903915775.1 uncultured Chloroflexota bacterium
CTCCCGAAGCGAGAGGTCCCGCCCTCGTGGCCCTCCTCTCTCCCGAAGCGAGAGGTCCCGCCCTCGTGGCCCTCCTCTCTCCCGAAGCGAGAGGTCCCGCCCTCGTGGCCCTCCTCTCTCCCGGAGCGAGGGCGTCCCGCCCTCGTGGCCCTCCTCTCTCCCGGAGCGAGGGCGTCCCGCCCTCGTGGCCTCCCCCCGTACGGGCAACCCCCTGTGGTTGCCCCATCGTTGCCTTACCCCAAACGTGAACATGTACAGCTGATCACCATCTTGCCTAATTTAGCAGCCTATGCTATAATCTCTTTTGTAAGCATGAGCGCTCGCGGGAGTGGCTCAGTTGGTAGAGCGACACCTTGCCAAGGTGTAGGTCGCGGGTTCGAATCCCGTCTCCCGCTCCAATCAAAACTGCCGCCACCTACCCAGTGGCGGCAGTTTGATTCTGTAGAAACCCATGCACGCTCCAGAACCTGCTCCCCCAGACACCCTCGCGACGATCACTGCAGCTGCAGATGGCCTGCTGATGCCCAGCGAGAGCGACTACCCCTTCGAGCCATTCAGTTGGAGTGGAACGGAACCGCTCACCCCAGAGCTCCTACTCACACTGCTGGGTCTACCTCTCGATACACCCGTAGAGGTACGTGATGCCCTTCCCCTCCTCGACCAGCTTGCGGCTGTTCAAGAGTGGTTCGGTGCGTATGAGCAGTTTATCGCCGCACGGTTCGCTACACTCCGCGATACGATGGCAGCCCACCTCACCGACCTTACCCTCTACCGTATCGGAACCATTCGCATCACCCTGATCTTCGCTGGACGTGATCATACAGGGGCGACCATGGGCCTACGCACCCTCGCCATCGAGACCTGAGCGCAAGCAGCGTTCGCACCTCCAGAGGTACGGGAGCTTTTCGCCCTTCCCGCCGCCGGTAGCAAGCTGCTTCTAACCAATGCTCCTCCTGCACATAGGTGACTGCTGATGTCTGCCAGATCCAACCGCTCCCGTATCCTCCTTGCCCTGGCTCTGCTGATCCTCCTCATCGCCATTGCCCTAGTCGTCTGGGCAACCGAGCCAGTCACCCCTACTGCTGCTCCGCCCACCCTCCCACCCACCACACAGCCGGCACCGCAGCCCACAGACAACCTCAACCCACAGATCGCCCTCGGCAACCCGAGTGGCGCACGGCCCGATCCCCGTCAGCCCGACAACTACCTGATCGTGCGCGACGAGTATGTGCTGAGTTACCACCGCGATCGCGCCATCCCTAACTGGGTCTCCTGGTACCTCCATGCCCAGAATCTCGGTGATGTCCCACGCTATCCAGGACGCTTCATCACCGACACCTCCCTACCCGATGGCTGGTACCAGGTAAACCACGACGACTACACCGGCTCCGGGTACGATCGCGGCCACATGGCACCCTCAGCCGACCGTAGCGCCAATGCGCAGGCCAACGAAGCTACCTTCGTGCTTACCAACATCGTTCCGCAGTCCCCAGCCAATAACCAGGGGCTCTGGGCCGACCTCGAGCAGCATGGACGCGATCTCGTAAGAGCGGGGAACGAGATCTACCTCATCGCTGGTAGCACTGGCAGTCTGGGCACCCTGGCCAACGGAAGACTCACCATCCCTGCCTACCTCTGGAAGGTGCTGCTCATCCTACCGACAGCCACGGGGGATGACCGTGCGCGGATTACGGCAACCACCGAAGTTATCGCTATCTGGACCCCGAATGACGAATCGGTAGCCAATCGAAGTTGGCAAGAGTACCAGACCTCCGTCCGCTGCATCGAGCAGCGCACCGGACTCGACCTCTTCGCCGCGGTTGATGATACGGTTGAGCCACTCCTTGAGGGCGAGGGTTGTATTGCAGCCGACCAACCGTCTCCCAGTTCAACCCAACCACTCGCTCCAAGCTTCAACGGCTGCACTAGCGAGCCCAATGCCGCAGCTGCACCAGACCATCCCGTGCGCATCAGTTCAATCGACAAAGCCGCCGAAACGATCACGCTCGAGAACGTCAGCACTACTACGATCAATCTTGATGGCTGGATCATCTGTAGCTTCAGGGGTAGCCAGGAGTACCGCCTCACCGGACGCCTAGCACCCGGTGAGCAACGAGAGTTCCTCGGTCCGGGTAGGCAGATCTGGAGTAACAGCGATCAGGACGATGGTGCCCTCTATACGCCCCAGGGCGAACTGGTCAGCTACTGGGACGATAGGTAGAGGTTCCATCCCGGCTACACGACAATCAGCGCCAGCAGGACAATCAGCGCCAGTACCACCCCAAGGATGGCCAACACCACACGCTCAGGGTTGAGGAGTGCCCAATCACCGATGAGCGCTTTGTCAAAACCGACCATGTAGAGGCGTCGCGGCTGCTCGTCGAGCAGAACGTCCATCTCGGTCAGGGTGGTACCCTGGATCTTCAGCTCCGCCGCGATGATCCGCCGATGATCACCAGCCTCATCGATCGCAGCACGCAACAACTCGGCAATCGGTGCCACACTGCGCCAACGCCCCTCATAGGGATCGATTATTCCAGTAAATACTGGCTCACGCCGTTTGCGCAACGCGAGAAGCGGGAGATCCTCAATATCATCACTATTCTCAAACAGCTTCACCGACCGTGACCAGGTGAAAGCCTGCTTGCGAACGAGCAAGCCAGAGCCAGCGCAGTCTGGACAGCGCTGCTTTTGGGTGCCCTGACAAGCCGCACAGATCGTCGTTGGCGGGTCACCCGCAACCTGCTGCGGGGTAGCAGCGCTTCTCGTTGCCCGCTCTAACAGCCCACTACCCCGGCACACACTGCACACCAGAGAGCCCTTACCATCGCACGCTGCGCAAGGCTCACGTCCCTTACCTTCTGGAATTGGCACGAGTTGCTCGCGAACCGGAGTAAAAGGTTCGCTGGCAGGCACCGGGATCGCCCAGAGATCCTGGGTTCGTAGCCCCTCTCCCCCCCCAGGCGATCCACTCCCCGGCTCGGCCAGGATGCGTCGCTCGTAGAGGGTCCGTAGTTCGTAGAAGTAGACGTTGTAGCTGATAATCTGCTCGATCGTCACCAACTGACCAAGCGCACGACGCCGGAAGTAGCCACCCTGACTCCAGCGGTTTAGCAGGCGGCGGATGACATCCCGCCGATGGAGCTCATCCACACGCCGATGCGTGCGGCTCAGAAACTGCTTGAACCCATCGTCAAGGGTTGAGCCAAGCGCCGTTTCAACCGGATTCTCGAGCCACTCCGCACACTCCTCCCAGCGTGACTCCTCCATATCTGCGCTCAGTTGATCGAGTTGGTTGCGCAGGCTCTGACGCAACGCAGTCACCGCCGCGGCAGCCGTTGCAAAACGCTGCCCAGGGTGTGGCGCCATCATGCGTGCGATCACCCGATCAGCCGCCACCAGGCCTGGGTCGCGTCCGGTAAGGCTCGGGAGAGTTGAAGCCGGGAGCGGGGGGACTTCACCCGCGAGCATATGGTAGATCACTGCACCCAGACTGTAGATGTCGAGAGGCGCCCCAGCTTCGCCCTGGGCAAAGCGCTGCTCAGGGGCCGAGTAAGGGGTGAGGTAGTCCGCCTCATCAATGCTGCTCAGATCAGGAGCATCCGCAGCTGCAGCCAAGCTCAAATTGGCCAGGTAGGCAACCCCTTCAGCCGAAACAAAGATGTTCGCAGGCTGTACGTCGCGGTGAAAGACCTGCTGGCGGTGCAGGTAGTCGAGCGCCGCCCCAATCTGACTAGCGATCCGGACGGTGAGCAGTGGGGTGAGTGCACCATCCTGCAGCATGCCACTCAGCGGTTGCGCATCCAGCTGTGGTGTCACGAGATAGTCGCCCAGCGTATCATCATGACCCGCGTCAATCACCGGCACCAGATGTGGGTGTCTCAGCCGTGCCGCCAGGCGCGCCGCTAACTGAAAACGGCTCCCTGCAATCCAGTCGTGACGACGTAACAGATGGATCTGCACGGGACGATCCAGAGTCAGGTGGCTCGCCCGATAGATGGTCGCCAACTCCTCCTGATCGATCTGTTCAATCAA
>CAIWUD010000590.1 GCA_903915775.1 uncultured Chloroflexota bacterium
CCAAGCTCCTCGCCTCAGCTCTGGAGGGACTTGATGCGGAGGCGCGCCGGCGCCTAGAAGATCGGGCCAACAACCGGGGGCTCACCCTGGAGTTGACAACGATCCAGCCCAACCGGACTGAACTCGAGCAACTCCAGGGCTTTGAGCAGGTGATCGATCCAGGCCTTGGGCAGGAGGCAACACCAGGCTTCACCCTGACTGTGCAGGCCAACTACAGCGCCTTGGTCACCGCACCTGAACGGCCCCTCGAGCGCCAACTCGGCTCAGCCTTTATCGAACAGCTACGCCAGGCCGGGCTCCTCATGCCCGGTGACTGCCGAACCTCCGCGGTCACCGACTGGCGCTGGGATGGCGCCGCTCTACAACTCTTCGTTGAGGGCCAGATCGTTCCTGATACGAGTACCCCTGGCTGCGGGGGCGAGCTCGGCAAGGAGCTTCTCGACCAAGTGCGGGAGGCGGTGCGCGGCAAAAGCCGTGCTGAAGCTGAAGCGGCTCTCGATGCCATGGTTGCCTCGGGGCTGATCAGCAGCTACCGCCTGCCAGCGACCGACTACCTCCCCGGTTGGGATTGGCAGGTAGAGGTGAGCCAAGGTTCCTGAACCAGGCCCTCCGGGAGGTGTGGAGGGCGAAGCCCTCCACAAAAACAACCAACCCAGCCCTGCCAGCACCAAACGGTCACGCTGGCGCAGCCAATCGTGAACCAGGCCCTCCGGGAGGTGTGGAGGGCGAAGCCCTCCACAAAAACAACCAACCCAGCCCTGGTGCCGCCAGAGGGTCACGCTGGCGCAGCCGAAACTGAACCATGCCTTACGCATGGTTCATTGGGATAAGAAAAAATGGAAGAACAACGCATACTTGGGCTCGACGTGGGTGAGCGCCGGATTGGTGTCGCCCTGAGTGATGCCTCAGGGCGCCTCGCAACAGCCCTGACCACCATTGCAGCGACGCCCCACGAACAGGCGCTCGCCCAACTGGCCCGTCTCAGTGCCAAGCACGCCGTCTGCGCGATCGTGATCGGCCTGCCGCTCACCCTACGCGGTGAGATTGGCCCCCAGGCAGCCTCAGTCCAACGTTTCGCCGCTAGCCTAGAGCAGGCGCTGCAACTGCCCATTCACCTCGTTGACGAGCGCCTGACCAGTGCCGCCGCTGAGCAACTCCTCCGCGATATGGGGCTCAAGCCAGAGAAGCGGCGGCAGCAGATCGATCAGGTTGCCGCCGCCCTGATCTTGCAAGACTTCCTCGATCAACGCCGTGAGGCGGAGGAGCGCTCTGCTACCTGAACAAGCGTCGGTGGATCGAGTCATCGTGCCGGCTGTAGTCACGCCGTATGCGCAAGCCGAGACGTGCCAGCAGCTGCTTTCCACTCGTCACGGCCCAGTCGGCAACGGTATGTGCGGCGCTCCCACTGCAGAACCCCGCCAACAGAGCGATGCTCACCTCCGGATTGGCGGCGATTAGGCGTCGTAGAGACATGAAGAGTTGCAGATGGTAGTCCGGGACAACCACACCGAGTGCTGCGAGCCCCCAGACGGACAGGAAGATCAGCCCGGTGATAACCACGTAGAAGTAGGCTAACCGTAGGAGTGGGGCAAAGACCAGGCTGTGGCTCCAGAAGTGGCGATGTGGAACCACCCGCATGTAGGGACGCCAAATCCAGCGTAAGACACCCCAGCGATCGTCGATCGCTGAGTCGAGATCGAGATCGGGTGAAAAGAGTATGCCCGAGATGAGGTGGGCACCTACCAACCAGATGGTGAGCCGCATCGCCTCGGCGTGGCCAAAGAGCGCACGCTCGCTGAGCATGCGATAGGTGATGGGGGCAAGGGCCACACCAGTCGCAATGGTAATGAGATCGTGGGTCCGCGCACTGGGCATCGGGCAATCTCCGTGACTGTGCTACAATGCGTCTATAAGATAGCTCATTCGTACGTGTTGTGCAAGGTGGGGGAGCCCCATGCAAGCTTCTGAGCTCATGGACCTAATCAGCGCAGGTGAGGGCCCAGCTGTCGCGTTCACCCGCGAGCGCGCCCGGCGCGACGATCTCGCCGAGACCCTGGTGGCTTTTGCCAATGCACAGGGAGGTACCCTCATCATGGGCCTCACTGGGCATACACGGGCGAAGCTTGAAGGGGTAGGAAATTGCCATAGCGCACGTGATCTGCTCCTCGATGCGACCCTCGCCTGTACGCCCCCTCTCGTTCTGCCCATGCCCCGCGAGGTACAGCTCGACCAGGTTACGCTGCTCGTCATCGAAGTACCGGCCGGGCTCTCGCAGGTCTATGCACTCCACGGCAAATACCTCCGCCGTGAGGGTGCCACCAACCAACCCATTGCCCCTGATGCCCTCCGTCGTCTACTGATCGAGCGTGGTGAGGTGAGTTGGGAACGCACCATTCCCCCAGACAGCAGCCTCGATGAGCTCGATGCGGCAAAAATTGCGGCGTACACGCAGCGCCTTGGCCTAGCGGCTGAGGAAGATCCGCGTCCGCTGCTCTACGCCCGTGGTTGTCTGGGGCGAAGAGTAGGTAGCGAGCACGATCGGCGCAATAGCTTCGCACCTACTAACGCCGGTCTGCTCCTCTTCGCACGACAGGTTGAACTACGCCACCCTCAGGCTGAACTGACCCTGGTGCACTACCAGGGGCGGGAGATGGGCGATCGTTTCGAGCGCGAGGATGTGTGTGATACCCTCCCCGAAGCGGTGCGCCGCGCCGAGCGCTGGCTCAATGAGCATATGCGCAAGGGGAGCCGGATGGTCGGCCTTGAGCGGCAGGATTGGACCCAGTTTCCTCCGGCTGCCGTACGCGAGGTGCTCGTGAACGCGGTAGCGCACCGTGATTATAGTGTACGCGGTGAGGGCATCCGGGTGTCGCTCTTCAGCGACCGCCTCGAGATCTACTCACCTGGACGCCTACCCGGCCACGTGACGGTAGAGAATATGGTTGAAGAGCGCTTCTCGCGCAATGAGAGCCTGGTGCAAGTTCTGGCCGACTATGGCCTGATTGAACGCCTCGGCTATGGTATTGACCGCATGTTACGCCAGATGGAGGCTGCGGGGCTGCCCCCACCCACCTTTCGCGAAACGGCTGCAGGCTTTCTGGTGGTACTGGTTGGCCAACCGGTAGACGACCTGGGCCCTGATGGTCTGGCGGTACGCGAATGGGTACGCCAGGGCCTAAACGAACGCCAGATCGCCGCCCTGCTCCACCTGATTACCGAGCAGCGGATTACAAACCGAGACCTCCAGGATCGCTACCTGGAGGTCTCACCGGAGACGATCCGCCGTGATCTCTCCGATCTGGTTGAACGCGGCATGCTGCTGAAGGTCGGGGACAAACGCGCCACCTACTATATTCTTAAGTAGAATGGGCATGGTTCAGCAGTGGCTGCGCTAAGGGCACCGTTCCTGTCGAGCAACCCCAGCTTATCCCCAACCCAGATCGTCTGATGGGCCTTGTGTGCCGGCTTTGCCCTCACCGTCGCCATCAAGCTCCTCGGCGAGCATCTGATCAACCATCTCGTCCCAATCCTCACCAGCTTCATCGCCCAGCTCCTTCCCGAGTTTCTTGGCCCAGCGCGCAATTGCCCGTGGGTCACTCTCATCAAGGCCAGACATCATGGCCGGATCGGCCAGAGCGTCGAGCCGTGACTCCTCGGATTTGATGGTGGCAAAGCGTGAGACCGCACGGCGTACCTCGACGCTCCCACAGCGTGGACAGGCGAGACCAGGTGGATCGCTAAAACCGCGTACCAGACGCTGAAACTTTCCATTGCAGAGTGGGCAGAGATACTCATAGATTGGCATAGATCTCCAGGGGTTCAGAGTGGGCCCGATCCCGCCTCCTGCACAATATCTTCCACCAGGGGGGGAGGGGATAGCGGTGCATCGGTGATAGTATACGCAGCGAGCAAGCGCGGTGCAACCCGCTCGGCGTCCTCTACCCGGGACGCATGAATGGTGAGGAGTGGCTGACCAGGGGCGACCTGAGCACCCACTTTGGCCTGTAGGAGGAGACCAACGGCTGGGTCGATCTGCGCATCTTTATGCGCACGCCCTCCACCCAGGTCGTTCACGGCCAGACCAAGCTCGATGCCGGCGATCGCCCCTACGTAGCCAGCCCTTGGCGCAGAGAGGGTGAGCTGCACCGGTGCCGTAGGTAGGAGCTCTGGTTGATCGACGTAGTCCAGATCGCCACCCTGGGCGGCTACCATCTGGCGGAACGTTGCCCAGGCCGCACCACTGACGAGTGTCTCCTGAAGCATGGCTCGAGCTACCGAGCGATCGGGGGCACGCCCCGCCATCAGTACCAACTGGGCGCCCAGTTCGAGGCAAAGCTCCACCAGATCGGAGGGACCGGCACCGCGCAGAGCCGCGATCGCCTCGCGTACCTCCAGGGCATTCCCAATCGCGTAACCAAGGGGTTGTTGCATAGAGCTGAGAACGGCAGTGACCTGCCGACCGGCCAGCGTACCGATCGCTACCATCGCCCGCGCCAGGCGACGTGCGTCATCAAGGGTGTGCATGAATGCACCGCTACCATACTTCACATCGAGCACGATACAGTCGGCACCGGCGGCGAGCTTCTTACTCATGACACTAGAGGCAATGAGGGGGATCGACTCGACGGTCGCGGTCACGTCACGGAGGGCGTAGAGCTTCTTGTCAGCCGGAGCAAGATCGGCGCTCTGTGCGGCAACCACTAAACCCACCTCGTGCAACTGGCGTCGGAAGGCTTCACCACTCAGGGCGGTACGGAGGCCGGGGATACTCTCGAGCTTGTCAACCGTTCCGCCACTAAAACCCAGGCCACGTCCGCTCATCTTCGCCACGGGCAGACCAGAGGCAGCGACCAGTGGGGCGAGGAGCAGGGTAGTCTTATCGCCCACACCACCAGTCGAGTGCTTATCAACCGTGAGAGGGGCCAGATCGTGAAGGTCGAGCATGGTACCACTACGGGCCATTGCCAGCGTCAGATTCGTCGTCTCACGATCATCCATCCCGCGTAAGAGCACCGCCATAGCCCAGGCGCTCATCTGGTAGTCGGGGATGGTACCGGCAGCGTACTCGGTCACGATCCAGTCGATCTCATCACTTGTCAGGGCCTGACCATCGCGCTTCTTTGCGATCAGGTTCACCATGCGCATGGTTTGCTCCATACTAGGCGCTAGCAACGGGTAGATTCATAGTTGACCTATGCTATCTGGCGTAGGGCACGGATAGCTCGCGGCAACTCGGGCAGCAGGTCACTGGCCAGTGTTCCAGCGTCACCTAGATCGGCCCGCACCCGTGCAGCGGCAGCAGCGTGGAGGAAGACACCCAGGGCGGCTGCATCGTAGGGTGCAAGCCCCTGTGCGAGAAGCCCAGCGATGATACCGGCGAGCACATCACCAGTGCCGGCAGTGGCCAGTGCAGGATTGGCCCCATCATAGACCAGACTACGCCCATCAGGGGCGGCGATCACGCTGGTTGCCCCCTTGAGCAGCACCACCTGTCCCCAGCGTTCCGCGGCCTCCTCGGCAACAGCAACGGGATCGCTGGGCAGGCTAGAGACCCTCAGAAGGCGTCGGAGCTCGCCGGGATGCGGGGTGAAGATGAAGCGGTCCGGAGCGAGGCGCGTAGGCCAATCATCTAGGGCGGCCAATAGGTTGAGGGCATCAGCATCGAGCACGGTCGCAGGGAGTGTGATCTGCGATCCGGATGGTCGATCATCAGCAGGACTCACGCCGAGAAAGCCAACCCGAGGGCGTAGCCGCGGCTGTTCAAGCCCCAGCAGAGCCTGGAGGAACTGACCTGTCGCCTCACCCTGACCCATGCCTGGCCCAACGAGGAGGGCCTGGTAGTCCTCAAGAGCCTTGCCCAACTCATCGATGGCGCCCGGTCCAATGGCGCCCCAATCACCTTCTGCTACGGGGAGCAGGGTCGCCTCGGGTAGACGTGCCGCCAGACTACGCACCGCCTGCCCCGCCGCGAGCGTCACTAACCCTGCCCCTGATCGAGCTGCGCCGGCAGCGGCCAACCAGGCGGCCCCCGGGAAGTGGATTGAGCCTGCTACTACCATCACTTTGCCAAAACTGCCCTTGTGGGCGTCTGCTGGCCGGTTGGGCAGCAGTTGCCGTACATACGCGGGTGTGAGTTGATCACGCATGGATAGCTCCAGTGTATCAGTCAGCGAGATCTCGTGGGGTTGTGCCCACAAGGAGGTACCGAGCTGTTAGCTTCCCCCAGCAATGAACCGTTTCGGTGGTTTTTTATGCAGGGCGAAGCTCTGCTCGCCCCTCGTAAGCGCGGACTCATCCATCGGATGCATGTCCTATCACACTCGCAATGGCATGCTCATTGGTGTGTGAAAGGCTGAGCGCAAGCGCGCCGCGACCCAGTGCATGTGCGGCAGCACCGTGCAGACGGAGCAGGGGTTGACCCTCAGCACCACGCACAACCTCGATCTCATGCCAGCCCAGGCGTATCCCAGCACCAGCAGCCAGACCACTCAGGCCCAGGCTCAGCGCTTTCGCCGTTGCCTCTTTAGCGGCCCAACGCGCAGCCAACGACTCGAAGCGGGGTAGGCCATCAGTCACCCCACAATCTTTCAGCTCGCTAGGGGTAAAGACACGCTGAAGAAAACGATCGCCCCAACGCTCAACTGCTCGTCGTAGGCGCGCAATTTCAACCATATCAATACCGTGATAGATCATAGCAACCCCTCAACCGCCTACTGTTCACCGATCAGCGAAACATCGGTCACGCGTGAGTCGTAGTCGTGACCCTGGGCAAAGATCTGAATCCGGAGGAGGAAGCGGTAGTCCGACAGCTTGCTCGGCTCACGTAGATCAAAGCTGATCTGCGCCCATTCAGCCTCCCGGACACGATAGTACTCCATCCCTGGCTCGGCAACCCGTGGCGGTACCATGTCTTTATCAATGAACGCACAGAAATCGCGCTGCTCCTCAGGATCGGCCGGACTAGTTCGTTTTGCGACGAGGCGCACCATGACTGGACACTCGCTGCCTCGATCGCCGGTGTCGGGTAGGGACTGGTTGAGGACACGCAGCCAGATGGTAAAGCGTAATGAACGAAACTCCGAGATATCGACCCCTATGCCATCTGGTCCAAAATCCTGTTTCACTCCTGTAGTGAAGCTCGTCGTCTGGCCACCGGAGCGGAGAAACCAGGCGGCAGTACGACGTTCATCAGCGCTGCAACCAGTGATCATTGGTGGCCGGCAGACTTCGGCCAGACGGAAGAAGCCTCGCTGCTGCAGTGGAAGTGCAGGAACAGCGTAGACCTTCCAGCTTTGTGACTGCGGTGCAGTCGGATCGTTCAGGGTGGTGCTGTTGTACTCAAGCTCACTGAACTGGCTAAAACCACCATCGCGAATCAGGCTCCAGCGGGCAGGAACTACGAGACCGGGGGTGCCGGATGGATCGATGACCACACGATCACGTGCCCGCAACTCAGCTCTGCCCCCCGCTGGACCTTCCACGATGGCCTCACCGGTACGTACCGCAAGATCGGCCTCGAGCAGATTACCACCGTCGACCCGTAGAACAGGGCGTGCCGACGGACGAAGATCGATACTGTAGCTCCCGCCAGGGGCCAGCGTGATGAGCGTATCACCGGCAGCAACGACAAAACGCACCTGCTCAAAGGTCGCGTTGGGCTGCAGATCGTAGCGAATGTAGCCGCTGACATGGCGCAGCATAACTTCAAGGGTACCACTATGCCAACGACTCGCCCGGATCGCCTCGATCGTTACCTCAGCACCCGCCCAGAGGTCGAGTTGGCTCTGTTCAAACAGCCTGATGCTCGCTACCTGACCATAGCCAGCTGAGCTCACGGCACGTACCGAGTCGCCCACCGTAAGCAGTTGGCCATCATCGACCCCCTGGTAGATCGTCCGACCAATTGGTCGCCAAGCCACCCACTCGGCCCGCTCACGTACCACGACCGTAGCACTGTCGGGAAGCGGACGCATCGCAACTTGGTACGTCCAGCGGAGCAGGAGCCCAATCCCGCTGAGTATGAGGATGAAAAGGATGAAGAAGCTATTCAGCGTCATCCAGGCCCTGCTCAACGTACGCTGTTGGGCAGTAAGGCGTGCCGAGTCATTCTGATCAAGAGTCTGCATAGGTAAAGGCTTTAGGATAGTCCAAAGGCCTCTAGGGCTAGGGCAGCAGCGCCCAGTACCCCGGCCCGTTCACCAAGGCTGGCCGGTACAATCGGCACCTCACGGTAGAGCGGAACTTTGACATGGTCGTAGGCGAGTGTACGGGCCCGCTGGAGCAGGTCGGGGTTGTGCAGGATCACACTCCCACCAACTAGCAGGATCTCCGGGCTAAAGGTGTGCAGGATCGAGGCAAAGCCCAGACCTAAGAGGTGCGCTTCACGATCCATCAACGCACATGCCAGCGCGTCGCCGTGAGCCGCAGCAAGAGCTACATGCTCTGCGGTGACACTCGTTCCTGTTGCCAACTGGTGCAGCATGCTCGCCGGCTGGTTGAGCATCACCTGGGCGGCGGCACGGCCAAGGGCCGTCCCCGAGGCGAGATCCTCCCAGATCGTGCCATGCTCCTGGTCGAGGATGAGAAAACCGAGCTCAGCAGCAGCGCCCATACGCCCAAGCAGGAGCCGTCCATCACTGATCACGCCACCGCCAATACCGGTGCTGACGGTGACGTAGACGAGGTGGCGCAGCCCATGGTAGTCCCCAAAACGCCATTCACCGAGGGCAGCTACGTTCGCGTCGTTCCCGAGCACGACGGGTAGGCCACAAGCCTCAGCGATGATCCGCTGGAGCGGAAAGGCATCCCATCCTGGCATGTTGGGCGGCGAATAGACAATACCGGTGAGGGGATCGAGTGGTCCTGGGGCACCAATGCCCACGCCACCGAGTTGTGCGCCGTCAGGTAACTGCTCCCGCAGGGCGCTGATCAGCTCCAGCATGCGACCAGTCACTGCGAGTGGCCCCTCCTCAACCTGGGTCGCACGACGCCGATGGGCTGCCATCTGACCATCGGCGCTCACCAGGGCCGCCCGCAGCTGTGTTCCGCCAAGATCAATCGCAATCACGTAGTGCATGATCAGGATTATAGCAGCCCTTGCGCAGTTGTGGATTATTTGCACAGTACCATCGAACCACGCCAAACGCACAGATGTTGTTCTCTTAATGCAAACATTGTGCTTTTTTACACTTTCACGATAATATATGCTAGGGCTGTGTACGACTACACCCTCCGTGGCCGGTGTGCGAGAGGTGTGGAGGGCAAGGCCCTCTACGAACAACCCCAACCCCACCTTGGTTTCGCCAGAGGGAAGTGTGAACGGTCACAGCTCACGAGCAGATTGAGAAAACGAGGATTGTCATGGCGCAAACTATCGAGTTCGTTCTGGTGCTCGGCCTCCAGCGCTACACGCAGAGCCTCTTCCGCCAGGCTGAGGCCGAGGTACGAAAAGAGGTACCAGGCTTTCGTCTCCATATCTTTGAAGATCGTGACATCCAGCAGCGTCCTGAGGCGATCGCGAGTGCGATCGAGCGCTGTGCCTGTCTGATGACCTCACTGATCACCCTGGCCGAGAGTGCCGATTGGCTGGTACCGACGGTAGAGCGTCTTGATCCCCCGATCGTTTTCGCCTTCGAGGGGCTGCCCGAGGTGATGCGCCTGACGAAGGTCGGTGGCTACGCCATGGGCAAGGGGGGCAAGGGCATGCCCAAGCCAGTGCAGAATGTGGCCCGGCTGCTCGTTGGCAACCGTGAGGAGGACGCGCTCTATGGTTATGTAAAGCTTCAGAACATTACGAGCAAGCTCGTCAACTTCCTCCCCGGTAAGAAGCTGAATGACTTCCGCAACTGGACCAACGTAACCACCTACTGGAATAACCGCAACGTTGCGAATACGGCGGCCATGTTCAAGCTGATCATGCGCGAGTATTGCGGCATGCCGAAGCTGCAGGTAGCTGCACCGGTTGAACTTCCCGGCATGGGTTTTGCCCATCCCGACGCCCCCAAATATTTTGCCAAAGCTGATGAGTATCAGCAGTGGGAGCACCAGCGCCGCAAGGCGCAGGGGAAGCAGGCAAAGGTAGCACAACCCCTGGGTACGGTCGCGCTCCTCTCGTTCCGCAGCCACATCCTCGGTGGTACCCGCTACCACGATGATGTCGTCCGTGCCCTCGAGAGTGCTGGCCTGCGTGTGCTGCCGATCTTTGTCCAGGGTATCGAGAGCCACGTGGTCGTACGCGAGTGGCTCGGGAAGCTCAACGTCGATCTGCTGATCAACACGATGGGCTTTCCGCTCGTTGGTGGACCAGCCGGCTCCACCAAGGCTGGGCTCACCGTTAACGTCGCCCGCGAGCTGCTCTCGAAGCTCGACGTGCCCTACATCGTCTCTTCGCCGCTCTTTGTCCAGGATGAGGATCATTGGCGTGAGCATGGCGTTGGTCCGCTCCAGGCCACGATGATCTACTCCCTGCCCGAGATGGACGGGGCTATTGCTCCGGTCGTGCTGGGTGGCATGCGTGGGAGTGAGGTCTGCACGGTTCCCGACCGCCTGAGCCGCCTGGCTCAACAGGCCCGCGGGTATGTCAAACTACGCAAGACGACGAACCAGGCGAAGAAGATCGCGATTGTTGTCTACAACTACCCA
>CAIWUD010000591.1 GCA_903915775.1 uncultured Chloroflexota bacterium
ACGTGAAGATATCGGGGCAGCAACGGCGAGTCGACTGTTTTTTCAACAGATTGGGCAGGTTGTCGGCTCGGCCGTCTTTGGTACAGTCCTGACCACGGTACTCACCGCAGCACTGACGGTAAATCTGACCCCTGTTACCGCACAACTACCTGCAGCAATGGCTGCCCAGTTCGATCTGAGTGCGCTCCGCAACGGGGTCACTAGTGGCGAAGGGGAGGGGGGCGTTGGGGCAACCGATCCGACTGCCCGTATCGAGCAGGCGATCACCGAGCGCTTCACCACCCAGCGCGATCTCCTCACCCGAGCTCTGGGTGAGGGTGAACCAGCAGCGATAGAGACGCTCCTTGCCGATCCGCAGACTCCCGAGCAGCTACGGGCGCTTCTCGCTACAGCTACTACCTTGCCAGCTCAAACACGAGAGCAGGCCCTTACACAAGTGCTTGCTGGCCTTGATAATGCACAGCGCGAGGCCCTCGCCCAGGGTAGGCAACTCGGTGAAGAGTTGGGCTACGCGGTCAAGCGCTCCTTTACCGAGAGTATCACCTCGATCTACCGCTACGCCATCGTACTCGCCGCGATCGGGTTGCTCCTTACCCTCCTATTGCCCCAGTTGCCACTACGCGCAACCCAGCAGTCTGGGCCACCGGTGGCCATGGAGTAGCGACGACTCTCAACGCAGTGCCATGAGCGCCAGTTCTGCACGCTGGCGCCACGGCGCTGCCGGTGCGAGATCCGCTGCGCGAATCAGCGCCTCACGAGCGGCCTGCTGCTCACCGAGTGCAGCTAAAGCGAGGCCGAGGTAGTAGGCCGCCTCGGCCCCAGCGCCAGCCTGTGACGCCATCTCGGCGGCATGGGTGGCCGCTAAGGGCTGATCGCAGTAGTAGCGGCAGGCTGCCAAGACGGTCAGGGTTGTTGCATCATCTGGCCGTGCACGTGCGGCGATCTCGGCTGCCCTCAGCCCGCCACTACAGAGTTCGTAGGTCGTAGTGAGGTGAAAACGTGCTACGAGGAGTGCGTAGTCACCCAGATGTTCTGCCGGTGCGAGGTCGATCGCACGCTGGTAGGCCTGCTGCGCCGGTGCATACTCCCCGCGCATGAGGTGCCAACTCGCCCGCACGAGCTCCAACTCGGCAGTGGCGGGTTGCGTTGCTGTCAGAAGCTCAAGTTGCTGCGTTGCCGCTGTATCAGCGTTGCTCCTCAGGTAGGCCATGACCAGGATGAGACCCATCTGCCACGCATCCGGATAGCGTGCCACAACTGCTTCCAGCTCCTCGATGCTACCATCGGTGCGCCATTGTGTGACCGCAGCGTAGAGCGCACGATTGTCCATCACGGCTGCACCAGGGCGGACCACCGCAGCAAACTGTGCCTCAGCGAGGCGTAGGAAGCCCTGCTCCAGGTAGAACTGCCCGAGCAGCTGGGAGCGCTGCTCGGGTGGGGCGGTAAGGAGCCTACGGAGCTCTGCAGGCCTATGGCCGACAGTCGGTAGGAGTGGATCCAGCCAGGGATCAGCCGCCGTCTGTGACTCAGCCAGAGGCGCCAACAGGCCGAGTGCAGCCTCAGCATCCATTGCCGCCTCAAGGAGGGCCAGGCGGTAGCGCGCATAGTTGGCCCACGCGGCCGGTAGCGGCTCCGTCAGCGCCGTCTGCAGCCCTGTGCGTGCCTGGGCATACGCTCCCTCCGTCAGGGCCAGATCGGCGGCCAACAGCCTGGCAACTGCCCGGTAGCGGCAGACCTGCGTGGGGTGGCACGCCTCCACGAGCAGCCATGTGCGGGTGGCGAGCTCGCTCCGTCCCGCATCGGCCAGGGCTCGGCCCAGGTAGAGCAGCGCGA
>CAIWUD010000592.1 GCA_903915775.1 uncultured Chloroflexota bacterium
ACGTGAAGATATCGGGGCAGCAACGGCGAGTCGACTGTTTTTTCAACAGATTGGGCAGGTTGTCGGCTCGGCCGTCTTTGGTACAGTCCTGACCACGGTACTCACCGCAGCACTGACGGTAAATCTGACCCCTGTTACCGCGCAACTGCCTGCAGCAATGGCTGCCCAGTTCGATCTGAGTGCGCTCCGCAACGGGTTTAGCGCCGGCGGAGGGGAGGGGGGCGTTGGGGCAACCGATCCTACCGCCCGTATCGAGCAGGCGATCACCGAGCGCTTCACCACCCAGCGCGATCTCCTCACCCGAGCGCTGCGTGAGGGTGAGCCGGCAGCGATAGAGACGCTCCTTGCCGATCCGCAGACTCCCGAGCAGCTCCGGGCGCTCCTCGCTACCACTGCTACCCTACCGGCTCAGACACGAGAGCAGGCCCTTACACAACTGCTTGCCAGCCTCGATAGCGCACAGCGCGAGGCCCTCGCCCAGGGTAGGCAACTCGGTGAAGAGTTGAGCTACGCGGTCAAGCGCTCCTTCACCGAGAGTATCACCGCGATCTACCGCTACGCCATCGTACTCGCCGTGATCGGGCTGCTCCTCACCCTCCTGTTGCCCCAATTGCCACTGCGCGCAACCCAGCAGTCCGGGCCACTGGTGGTCATGGAGTAGCGACGACTCTCAATGCAGCGCCATGAGCGCCAGTTCTGCACGCTGGCGCCACGGCGCTGCCGGTGCGAGATCCGCTGCGCGAATCAGCGCCTCACGGGCGGCCTGCTGCTCACCGAGTGTAGCTAGGGAGAGGCCGAGGTAGTAGGCTGCCTCGGCCCCAGCACCAGCCTGCGACGCCAACTCGGCAGCCTGGGCAGCCGCCGAGGGCTGATCGCAGTAGTAGCGGCAGGCTGCCAAGACGGTCAGGGTTGTTGCATCATCTGGCCGTGCGCGTGCGGCGATCTCGGCTGCCCTCAGCCCACCGTCGCAGAGTTCGTAGGTCGTGCTGAGGTGAAAACGTGCTACGAGGAGTGCGTAGTCACCCAGACGCTCCGCTGGTGCAAGGTCAAGCGCACGCTGGTAGGCCTGCTGCGCCGATGCGTACTCCCCGCGCATGAGGTGCCAACTCGCCCGCACGAGCTCCAACTCGGCAGTGGCGGGCTGCGTTGCCGCCAGAAGCTCAAGCTGCTGCGTTGCCGCTGTATCAGCGTTGCTCCTCAGGTAGGCCATGACCAGGATGAGAGCCATCTGCCACGCATCCGGATGGCGCGCTACAACTGCTTCCAGCTCCTCGATACTGCCATCGGTACGCCACTGTGTGACCGCAGCGTAGAGCGCACGATCGTCCATCACGGCTGCACCGGGGTGGCCCACCGGAGCAAACTGTACCTCAGCGAGGCGGAGGAAGCCCTGCTCCAGGTAGAACTGCCCGAGCAGCTGGGAGCGCTGCTCGGGTGGGGCGGCAAGGAGCCTACGGAGCTCTTCAGGCCCATGACCGACAGCCGGTAGGAGCGGATCTAGCCAGGGATCAGCCGCCGTCTGTGACTCAGCCAGAGGCGCCAACAGGCCGAGTGCAGCCTCCTCATCCGTTGCCGCCTCAAGGAGGGCCAGGCGGTAGCGTGCGTAGTTGGCCCACGCGGCCGGTAGCGGCTCCGTCAGCGCCGTCTGCAGCCCCGTCCGTGCCTGGGCATACGCTCCCTCCGTCAGGGCCCGATCGGCGGCCAACAGCCTGGCAACTGCCCGGTAGCGGCAGACCTGCGTGGGGTGGCACGCCTCCACGAGCAGCCATGTGCGGGTGGCGAGCTCGCTCCGTCCCGCATCGGCCAGGGCTCGGCCCAGGTAGAGCAGCGCGA
>CAIWUD010000593.1 GCA_903915775.1 uncultured Chloroflexota bacterium
CCGGTGTTGCGGGTTGGCCCGCTCTGCAGGCCGATGTTGTGGTAGCTTGCATCAGCGAAACTGGGTGGCCGATGGCAAGTTACACAGCCCAGTTCAACGAAGAGGGCTTGTCCCCGCTGAGCCGCCGCATCGAGTGGCTCGCGGGCACGGGGTGGTAGAGGGATGGCCCGTAGTGCCGCAGCCAGGGCCTCACTGGTCTGCTCCCAGGTGACGAGCTCTGGTGCACTGGGAAAGGCCCTACGGTAGGCGGCAGAGGTTGCCGGATCGGCCCGTAGCTGCGCCAGGGTCGCGGCGCTGAGCGGTCCCATCTCGTTGGGATCGGCGAGTGGGCGCAGTGCAGCCGCTTCCAGGGTGGTGAGCTCGGGGCTGAACCAGCCAAAGCTCTGGCGTTCTGCCAGCCCCCACAGGGGTGGTGTGTTGAGCCCACCTGGGTAGGCGACCGCGTTGCCATCGCCATACCCGCGCTCAGGTTGATGGCAACTCAGACAGCTCGTGCTACCATCGGCGGAGAGGCGCCGCTCGGCGAGGAGGCGCCGCCCCAGCAGCTCCAGCGCGGCCTCTGCCGTTGCCGGAGGAGCGCCCGAACTACTCAGGATGCTCAGGCTGAGTAGGATGGCCACGCGCCCTGCGTGGCGTACCCAGTTCATGGCTCAGCGAGGAGTTGCTCGAGGCGGCTGACGTAGCCATCAAGGACGCCGAAGCCCGCCTCAATCGGTGCCGTACTGCTCATATCGACCCCAGCCAACTGGAGGGTCTCGAGCGGGTAACGCGAACTACCCGCCTTGAGGAAGTGCAGGTAGCGCTCCGTAGCAGCGGGCTGGCCTGCCAGGAGATCACTGGCCAGGGCGTGGGCAGCCGCGATCCCCGTCGCGTACTGGTAGACGTAGAAGTTGGCGTAAAGGTGGGTGGCAAACTGCATCCAGACCGAGCCGACCCGTTCGCGATCAACTACCACGCTGTCGCCATAGCCTTCCGCAAAGAGATCAGCCATGAGGGCGATCATACTGTCGGCAGTTAAGGCTCCACCATCCTCAACTTGTTGGTGGATCGCTAGTTCGAAGCGGGCCAGGGTGGGCATAATGAAGAAGTAGCGGTGGAAGTTGGCCATGGCCTCCTCCAGCACACTGATCTGCTCATCCCGCGATCGGAGCGCTTCGAGAAGGTGGGCGCGTACCAGGGCCTGGTTGAAGTTGGAGGCCACCTCGGCAAGGAAGAGGCCGTAGTTGGTGTAGACGTAGGGCTGGTTGGCACAGGTGTAAAAGGAGTGCATCGAATGGCCGAGCTCGTGGGCCAGGGTGCTCACGCCAAAGATGTCGTTGTTGTAGGACATCATGATGAAGGGGTAGGTACCGGGGACACCCATGGAGAAGGCGCCGGCGCGCTTCCCCCGGCTCGGGTAGACATCAACCCAGCGCTGCTGCGTGAGCCCTCGGCGCATCACCGAAACATACTCGCTGCCGAGTGGAGCCATGCCAGCACAGATCCATTCAATAGCCTGGCTGTAGGGCACCTTGAGCGGGCTGCTCGTCAGCGGGGCCTTACTATCGTAGACATGGAGGGGGCGCCCCAGAAGCCGTTGGCGTAGCCTCCAGTAGCGGTGCCAGATCGGGAGATGCTGCTGGAAGCTGCTGATCAGGTTGTGGTAGACCTCAAGAGGGATGAATTTCGGCTTGAGTGCGGAATCGAGGGCGGAGTGGTAGCGCCGCGCCCGGGCCAGGAAGACGTTCTTCTTCACCTCGGTGGCCAGACAGTTGGCAATGCTATTTTTTAGTGCGAGATGGGCATCGGCGTAGTGCTCCCACGCCGTCCGGCGGAGCTGCGGATCGGGGTGGGTGATCAAGGCGTTGATCGTCCCCTGGGCGATCTCATGCTCGGTGCCGTCACTGTCGTGGGCTAGGGCGAAGCGCAGGTCGGCGTTGGCAATGATGCCGTGCGTTGCCGCCGCACTCTCCAGCGGCTCGCTCACCTGACTCAGCAGCTCCTCAACCTCTGATGAGCGCACGTGGGCCGCGCGTCGTGCCAAGCGTGCAAAGTGGTGGGCGTAGCTGCTCAAGCGTGGCTCCTCGGCCGTCCAGCGCGTCAGGGTCTCGGCACCGATCGCCAGGAGCTCCGGCTCGCCAAAGGCGTTGGCGGCACTCAGGCGTACAGTGAGGGCGTTGGCGCGTTCAATGCGTGCACGAGCCGCCTGATCCTGGGTGTTGACCGCGTAGAACATGCGTGCATAGACACCCACGCGACCAGCGTTACGCAACAGCTCCTCGGCGAGGGTGAGGTAGTCGGCGAGGGTTGTGGGATCACTGCTGAGCCGTCCGCGGAACGCCTCAAGATCGGCGATTCGTGAGGCGGTGTTGGCGAGGGTCTCAGCCCATGCTGCTTCACTGGCAAAGATGCTCTCCGCATCCCAGGTCTGCTCACGGGCAATTTCGGCGCGCTCGGGGACACGCTGGGTCATGGGACGACTCCTTACAATATGGGTTCTTGAGGCCTTGCCTACTACCTATGCACACTTCCCCTGGCGGAACCAAGGCTGGGTTCGTTTTTTTGTGGAGGGCTTCGCCCTCCACACCTCCCGCACGTTCGTCACCCCAACCTGGGATCACCGAGCGCCTGCTCGGTGTTTTCGGGAACTGGTCACGCTGATCTGAACCATTTCACACTTCCCCTGGCGGAACCAAGGCTGGGTTGGTTTTTTTGTGGAGGGCTGCGCCCTCCACACCTCCCGCAAGAGGGCTGCATTCGGGTCTTTTGTGGCAGACGCTGCCCTATACTATACCAAACATGAGCCGCGAGGGGTGTGGGGGCTGTTTACTGGCGTGAGGGTACAAAGCGTGCTACAGTCTCTATGATGATGTTCAATCTCTCCTTTATCTACCCTCCTGCGCTGCTCCTGCTCGTGCTCCTGCTACTCTTCTGGCTCTTTGCATGGCTGGCGCGCGCACCAAACCTGGCACGCCTCGGGCGGGGCCGTTACCTAACCCTGGTTGCTCTGCGCTCGCTCATGGTTGCCGCCCTCATCCTGGCCATGGCAGGGGTCCAACTGGTACGTGCCGTGGAGGATACGGCGGTACTCTTTCTGATTGATGGTAGCGACTCGGTGAGCCCGGCGCAGCGTCAAGCTGCGCTCGACTATGTGAACCGTGCGGTCGCTGCTGCCGATCCTGGTGATCGGGCGGCCATGGTGCTCTTTGGCGCCGAGCCGGCG
>CAIWUD010000594.1 GCA_903915775.1 uncultured Chloroflexota bacterium
CCATGCTCCGCAATGATCGTCCGCCAGCGCTCAGCAATCATTGCCAGCGCCTCATCCCAGTTGATACGCTCCCAACGCCCTGCACCCTTCGCCCCTACACGGCGGAGCGGGTAGCGTAAGCGCTCAGGGTGGTAGACATGCTCGAGGTAAGGACGTACCTTGGCACAGAGCCAGCCGCGTGTGATGGGATGCTCCGGGTCGGCATAGAAACGAATCGCCCGGCCATCCGCAACCTCCGTGATAGTTGCGCACGTATCGGGACAGTCATGGGGACACGCCCCACGTACCAGGGTGGTTGTACGCTCGATCGTCATGGAGTCTCCAAAACCAGACTATGCGGTAACCGTTCACACCTCCGTCGGAGCGTGGGCGTCTCGCCCACGAAGTTGCCATTCGGTGTACAAGCGCTTGACGCAGCCCAGGTGGCTTACCCCAAAAGTGAACAGCTACCCTAGGCGGGGGTTTTGGTAAGTAGCTGTTTACCCTTCGTGGATCGCAGTGACGCGCCTCAGCGCTCGGCCAGAAGCATGGCGATGTAACTTAACGTCGCCCGTCGTCCCTGGGGGTGTAACTGGCGCCAGAGCCCAAGCAGCTGGATCTCATCATAACTGGCTGTCGGTGTGTTACTTAGGGTCGATGTAGGCTCGACAGCCTCTGTTGCCGGGGGTTGCTCGTCTACAGAGGCCTCGGTAGAGGCTAGCCCAGCCTCCACAGGCTCTGTCACCCCGCCTGCGTCGACCACCAGATTCGCGACAACGGTGCGCGCTACTTCCAACAGCGGTACCTCGAGCGTCCGAGCTAGCGCCCCCGCATGATCCGAGTCGGGAAGGGTCTTCCCTTCGAGGTAGTTGGAGAGCGCCCCGATACTAATTTTTGTCTCCTTGGCCAACCGCGACCGGTTGAAGCGACCTGCCATCTGGGCTTTGAGCCACTCCTCAAACTCAGGTGTAGCCTCGGGACGCAGATTCATGCGCCGATTCAGCTCATCAGTCGGCATGTTCAGCAGTTGACCTACGGCGTTGAGCGTCTTCCGGCGTGGGCTCTGCGTTTTACCGAGAATGAGTTGTCGCAGTGAATGTGTACCAACCTGAATATCTTTAGCAAATGCACTGAGTGATTGACCGCGCTCCATTGCTGCGTGGAAGAGGATAACTGATAGTGGTACCCGATCCGACACTGAAAGAGCGGTTGACATGCCATTCCTCTCATCTCTACATCTAAGCTATAGCACTTTACACCGGAGCAAGGGTTACCACTGCGATTATAAAACCTTGTTGAAGTTATTGATTTTGTATATTTCAGAGTATAGGTGAGAAAAAACAGCTTGTCAAGCATGTATTATGCAATATATCATAATGATATTGTCGTTTTTGGAAATATTCTAACTGATATTGTTGTGAGTAAAAATTGAAGTTGCTGTTCAACACTGCCAATCAGCGCGACTAGCATACGGGAGGTGTGGAGGGTGAAGCCCTCCAAAAAAACCTCACCCCAACCTGGGCTCGGTCAGGAAGAAGGGTGAACCGGTGCACAAGCATACATATTTGATACACTAATAACGTATGCTGGTCGCGCAGCGAGCCGATCCAGCATATGAGTAGAAGCAGTATAACCTCGTGAATACAACCTCAACCACCTTTACCACTGATGATCTCTACGCCCTCTCCTGGTTGGAAGATGTCCGCATAAGTCCCGACGGTCGTTTTGTAGTCTATGTCCACGTTCGTGTCGATCGCCCTAACAATGGCTACCGTCGTGCGCTCTACCTCATCTCAACCGCAGGTGGTTCACCGCGCCGTTTCAGCCGCGGGAAGAATGACTACCAGCCGCGCTGGAGTCCTGATGGTCGCAGGCTGGCCTTTGTATCAACACGTGACGATGAGCGGGGCCAGATCTACCTGATCGATCTAGCAGGTGGCGAGGCGCAGCAACTGACCGCCATGCCGAACGGTGCCAGCGATCCAGCCTGGAGCCCTGATGGTCGCCGTGTGGCCTTTATCGCTCCGACGAACGAGGAGGAGCAGCAGCGTGAGCAGGCCGACCCATCAGCACCGCCGAGCGCCGATCGCTGGAGTGCCAATCGTGAACGTGAACAGCGTCTGCACGACGAGGAGCTCCGCCACGATCCCCGCGTGATCACCCGCCTCCCCTATCGGAGTGGGACAACCTTCTTCGATGATCGTCGTCGCCACATCTACCTCGTGGATCTTCCTGAGAGTGAGATCGTAATACCGCCTCCGCCCCGCCGATTAAGCCGTGGTGATCTGCACTATAGCCCCCCGCGCTGGATGCCCGATGGTCAGACCCTGCTGACTACGGTGACCCGTGATCCCGAGGCCGATTCACTCTTTGCCTACACCGATCTGCTGCGCCTACCCCTTGATGGGGGCGAGCCCCTCCGATTGACCGGTGCTGGCTTCTCTTACACGGATCCCCAGCCTTCACCCGATGGCCGCCTGATTGCCTGCTGTCGCATCGATGAGCAGCTTCTGCTGGTTGACCACCGCTTGGCTTGCGTGCCAGCAACGGGCGGTGAAGTGACCGATCTGACCGCACACATCGACCTCCGGATTGAGCAGTTTCGCTGGGGGGCTGATAGCCAGACGATTCTCTACAGTGCTGGTTGGCATGGTAATGCGCATATTCACACGATCGGGCTGCCGGGCACACCTGATCCGCTCCACGCCACGACCCTAGTTGCTGGACGGCGCATGGTCAGCGAGTTCGATAGCGCAAACGATGGCTCCATTGCGTTTATCGCGGGTGAGCCGGATAATCCGTGCGACCTTTTCCTGCGCACCCCTGATGGAGTTGAGCGCCGCCTGACATCGATCAACGATGATCTCCTACGTCAGCGCCTGATCGCGCCGATTGAAGAGTTCCGTTTCCTTGCTCCTGATGCCCAAGAGGTTCAGGGCTGGGTCGTCTACCCACCCGACTTCGATCCGACCCAAACCTACCCCCTCGCCGTGCATATCCATGGCGGCCCCCACGTCATGTGGAGCCCTAGTTTTCGCTCGATGTGGCATGAGTGGCAGGTCACTGCTGCCTCTGGCTACCTCGTCTTCTTCTGCAATCCACGCGGCTCGGATGGCTATGGGCTGCAGTGGCGTGACGCGCTCAAGCGGAGTTGGGGTATGGCCGACGCCCCCGATATCCTCGCAGGCGTCAATGCCCTTCTGGCCCATGGCTCGATCGACCCCCAGCGCATTGCGGTCACCGGTGGCTCCTATGGCGGTTACATGACCGCCTGGCTCCTCGCCCACTCCGACCGCTTTGCCTGTGGCGTTGCTGCACGCGGTGTCTACAACCTCATTTCGCAGCATAGTACCTCAGATGCCCACGAGTTGATCGAGATTGAGTTCCGTGGCTTCCCCTGGGAGCTCGCCACCGAGCTCTGGACCCACTCGCCCCTGGCCCATGCCCACAACATCAACGCACCACTGCTCATTCTGCATAGCGAGCTCGACTTCCGCGTACCAATGAGTGAGGCCGAGCAGCTCTTCAGCTTTCTCCGTCGTCAGAAGAAGGTCGTCGAGTTGGTGCGCTACCCACGTGAGGGCCACGAACTCACCCGTAGCGGTGAGCCCAACCATCGCGCCGACCATATGCGCCGCACGCTCGCCTGGTTCGACCGTTACTGCAAAACGGTATCATGACGTGAGGGTGTAACCTTTCACAGAGGAGAAGATGCCATGGAAACCCCCATTCCTACCGGGTTGATCACGGCTCTCCGTACCGCTCGGCATGTGACCATCCTGACTGGCGCGGGCGTCTCGGCAGAAAGTGGTATTCCCACCTTCCGTGACGCCCTGCAGGGCCTTTGGGCCCACTTCAGCCCGGAGGAGTTGGCAACGCCAGAGGCGTTCCAGCGCCATCCGCGGCTGATCTGGGAGTGGTATGCAGCACGTCGTAACGATGTGCAAGCGGCGCTCCCCAACCCTGGCCATCTCGCCCTCGTAGCTCTGGCTCGCTACGTGCCGCGTCTGAGCCTGATTACACAGAATGTGGATGGACTCCATACACGAGCGGGTAGTAGCGACGTGATCGAACTGCACGGTACCATCATGCGTGTGCGCTGCTCCGCTGATGGTACGACCTACACCCAGTGGGATGAGCAGGCAGGACTCCCACCCCCATGCCCGGATTGTGGGGCGCCCCTTCGTCCTGATGTGGTCTGGTTCGGTGAGCTCCTGCCTGAAGGTGCGCTGATCCGGGCCCGCGAGGCGGCCATGCAGTGCGATCTCTTCCTCTCGATCGGTACCTCAGGTCAGGTTGAGCCGGCTGCCTCACTGCCGCGCTTGGCGTACAACCGTGGCGCTGTACTGGCAGTGATCAACCTGGATGTGGATGATCGCGTTCAGGGGCACTACTACGCCATCCATGCACGTTCAGGGGAGTTTCTACCCAGACTCCTGGCAGCTACATGGCCCGAAGCGGCATGAGCACTGTATTCAGCGAAACGGCTGTTGGGGCAACCCCCCGTGGTTGCCCCAACGTTGGCCTAAGCCAAAAGTAAACTGGTACGCAGCCAACTACCCTAGCGTGGACGGCGCGCACTGATCGCGCAACTGGTGACCCGACCCTCGAGCTCGTGCATCACTGCGTCCGGTAACCCCTGGAGCATATCCGAACCCTCGCTGCGCAGATCCTCCAGGGTGTAGCGGCGCGTCACCTCCAGACTGATCTGCTCGAACCCCGCATCCTCCAGGAGCAGACGGTAGTCGTTGCTGGTTAAAGCACCGGCAAAGCACGCCGACCAACTCAGGGCAGCACGGATCGCCTGCTCACTCACCGCAAAGTTGGTAATGTCACCGTCGAAGACAATGTCGGAGACGGCAAGGCGACCACCGGGCTTGAGGACACGAAACGCATCGTGGAGCACTTGGGCCTTATCGGGCACCAGGTTGATGACACAATTTGACATAATAACATCAACTGACTGGTTGGGCAGCGGGATCGCCTCAATATCGCCCTTCAGAAAGCTCACATTCGTCGCTCCGACACGTTCAGCGTTTCGCCGTGCCGTTTCGAGCATGGCTTCGGTCATGTCGAGGCCATAGACAAAACCGGAAGGACCAACCCGTTGGGCGGCGAGGATGACCTCAAGCCCACCACCCGATCCTAGGTCGATCACCACCTCCCCGGCCCGCAGATCGGCCAGTGCTAGGGCATTCCCACAGCCGAAGGAGGTCGTGACGACACCCTCAGGGAGACTGGCCAGGGCCTCGGCTCCATAGAGCAGCAGTTCGGTACTCTGCCCACTACAGCAACCGGTGGAGTTCATGATCGCGCGCCCATAGTGATCTTGTACTGCTGACTTTACGGCGATGGCATCACTGCTGTTTGGTGTCACGGGGCTACTCCTTGGTCTTGACTGTCGTACAAGAGGTGTCGAGGGCCTGGCCCTCCACAAAAAACCTAACCCAACCTTGGTAGCGCCAAACGGTCAAGCTGGCGCAGTCAACATTGAACCATGCTGCAAAGTCGCTCTACGGTGCGCGGCGAACCCGCTCCTTCTGTCCATCTGCTACCCGGTACGGTGCAAACTGGGGGACGAGCTCGCGGGGCAGACGCCCAGCTACTCGGGTGCCCTCATTCGCATACTGCTCCTGTTCAATCACCCCGCGCTTATGCCAGAGTGCGACGAGATCGTTGCGCTGGTAGGGGATCACGACCTCAAGGGCCACCATGGCCTTCGCAAGGGTCGCCTCAATCCGCGCCAAGAGCTCACTGATACCCCAGCTACGCTGGGCTGAGACGGTGACGAAATCCCCCGGTAAGCCCATCTCGGTCACCAGTTGTCCGACCGCCTCGGGGCCGATACCCTCTAGCATGTCGACTTTGTTCAGGACGGTCAGGGTGGGCCGTTTACCTACACCGAGCTCGGCCAGCGTCGCCTCCACCGTCTGCGCATGCTCCTGGGCATTCGGGTGGGTAAGGTCGACAATGTGCAGGAGCAGGTCCGCCTCATTGATCTCTTCGAGGGTGGCCCGAAAGGCTGCGATCAGCTGCGTGGGTAACTTCTGGATGAAGCCGACGGTATCGGTAAGCAGGATGTTCTGGCCGCCTGGGAGGGTGATCTGACGTGTTGTCGGATCGAGGGTGGCAAAGAGTTGGTTGGCAGCGTAGACATCCGCCCCCGAGATTGCGTTGAGCAGGGTGCTCTTCCCCGCATTGGTGTAGCCGACGAGCGCCACGACCGGGATGCCACTCTGCCGTCGCCGCTTGCGGTAGAGTTCGCGGTGACGGTGCACATCGGCCAACTGCTCCTTGAGCCAGGCAATGCGCCGGTCGACCAGGCGCCGGTCAATTTCCAGCTGGGTCTCACCAGGACCACGTAGACCCACCACGCCACCCGCGGAGGTGCCACCTCCCGTACCAGCCTGGCGCTCGAGGTGGGTCCACTGGCGCCGTAGACGGGGCAATAGGTAGTGGTATTGGGCCAGTTCGACCTGCAGGCGCCCCTCGTGGGTCCGTGCGTGCTGCGCAAAGATATCGAGGCTCAGTGCCGTTCGGTCGAGGACACCAACCTGGAGCGCTTCCTCAAGGTTGCGCGTCTGACTGGGGCTCAGTTCGTCGTCGAAGATGACGAGCCCTGCGCCAGTCTCTTCGCGTAAGGCGGCAACCTCTTTCACTTTGCCCGGACCAATGAAGAACTTGGGGAAGGGCTGGTCGAGGCGCTGGAAGAGGCTCCCTACAACCTCAAGACCGGCAGTATCGGCGAGCAGTGCCAGCTCTCGCAGCGAGTCGGGGGCACGCCATGGGCTCTGCAGACTCGCAACCTCAGCGCCGACAAGGATTGCACGGGTGCGTGGCTGTGCAGTCACGTGGAGGCGTTTACCATCCTGGGAACGGGGCTCGTTAATGGGAATCTCCATGCTTCTATTCGGCTACCGTACCTGGGATCATGGTCTATGGGAGGTGTCGAAGGCGAAGCCCGCCACGAACAAACCCACCCAACGCTGCTATCACCAGACCATAACGTCGGCGTAGCCGAAACAACAACATGCCCGCGGTATTGTAGCACTGCCACCTGTACGCAGACAAGAGCGGATTTGTAGTAACGGTTCACGTTTTGACGAGCGTGCGGGAGGTGTCGAGGGCGAAGCCCTCCACAAACAAACCAATCCAGCCTTGGTGCCGTCAGGGGAAGTGTGAACAGCTACATTTGTAGCCTACGGGGCAGGCTCTAGCAGGGGGGCAAGGTAGGGTTCGACCCAGGCTGGTCGTTCCAGGTAGACGTACGCGCCAAAGAGCACGCCGCCTAGCAGCATGATGATCAGGATCAGGCGCACTAGTTGACTCACCACACTGCTCACCGCTGCCCGTGGCCCCGGGCGAGCCCGCGGCGGGCGCGTGGCGGGCGGGCCACGTCGCTGCGTTGCCTGCCCTAGCTCTGCTGCTACTTCTATCCGCGCTCCCTCTCCGCGCTCTGGTGCTACCACCCGGATCCCTGCTGCCGGTCTGAGCGCCGCTCGAAACTCGTACATGGTTGCGAAGCGATCGTGCGGTGACCGTTGGAGGGCACGCTCTAGGGCCTCACTGGTGCGCTGTGAGATCTCGGGCACCAGGTGTCGCACCGGTGGGAAGCTGAACGGAAGCTGTTCGGTTGGATCACGTCCGGTAAGCAGATGGTGGAGGGTTGCCCCAAGGGCGTAGAGATCCGACTGTGGCGTAGCCAGACCCTGGTACTGCTCGGGCGGTGCATACCCGGGTGTTCCAATCTGGGCCCCCCGCTCTGTTGGCTTAAAGAGTTTAGTAATCCCAAAATCGACCAGCTTTACATCGCCATGCTTACGCTCGATCATCACGTTCGAGGGCTTCATATCCCGGTAGATCAGCCCCTTGCCATGCAGGTAGTCGAGTACCGCGCAGAGCTGGTCGGCCCAGAAGAGCACACGGGCCTCATCAAAGCGCCCTTCGCGCCTGAGCAGTTCATCGAGATCCTCACCGTAGATAAAATCCATGGTCAGGTAGTGGCGGCCCTCGTCGCGAAAGTGGCTATAGACCCGTGGAATGCTCGGGTGGTTGAGGCGCTGGAGCAGCTCAGCTTCATCATTAAAGCGCGCGATCGCCTCGGAGCGCTCACGTGCTTCGGTGAAGTGGTCGAGCATCTCTTTGATTGCGTAGATCATGCCATGCTGATCCCGCCCCTCGTAGAGCGCCCCCTGCCCACCTTGCTTAATCACCCGGGTGATCAGGTAGCGCCGCTCATCACTTGGGGCAGCGTTGTTCAGCACCATATCGTGGCCACACTGCTGACAGAAGCGTGCATGGGGCAGGTTCTGCTTGCGGCACTGGGGGCAAAGGATCTGACCGCTCACGCCAGCCAAGTGATCACCGCCACTCTTTGACCCGATAACCCAGCCAACCGAGAGCGGCAGGATCATCGCGCCAGTTGGACCGCACCTTTACCCAGAGTTCAAGGAAGAGCTTGCGACCGATCATACGCTCGATCTCGTAGCGTGCGGCCGTGCCGATCTTCTTTAACATCTCGCCACCACTCCCAATGATGATCGCCTTCTGCCCTTCACGCTCCACATTGATCGTCATGCGAGCGTAGGTGGCATGCTCACGCTCTTCCCACTCATCAACGACCACCGCTACCGCGTGGGGAACCTCATGTTGGGTGTGGAAGAGCACCTTCTCACGGACGAACTCAGCCGCGAGCTGCTGTTCGCTCTGGTCGGTCACCTGCTCTTCGGGGTAGAGTGGCGGACCAATCGGCAGACGCTCGACAATCGCGTCAAGCAGGGTAGTGAGCCCCATGCGGCGCTGTGCCGAAATTGCCAACTCTGCCTCCCAGACGCCCAGATCTCGATAGTCCGCTAGGTAACTCCGTTCACCCCGTGGCTTGAGATCGACCTTGTTCAGAATGAGCAGCCGACGACCGCGTGCGCGCTTGATCTGTTGCGCAATACGCCGATCCAGTTCACTGGGCGGTTGGCTGATATCGACCATAAAGCCGATAATATCCGCGTTGGGTAGGGTCTGCTCTGCTAGATCGACCATAAATCGGCCCAATGCATGGTGGGGTTGGTGGATGCCCGGTGTATCAATGAAGATGATCTGCGCGCCGGGTTGGCTCAGGATGCCGCGGGTAGGCACGCGCGTCGTCTGCGGCCGTGGCGAGACAATCGCCACCTTCTGCCCCAACAGTGCGTTCAGTAGCGTGCTCTTACCGACGTTCGGTTTACCTACCAGTGCCACAAACCCAGAACGCCCCGTAGGTTGAGACGGCGCGCCGGCCGTTGGCCGATCGACCGTTTCAGCGACCGCCGGGCCATCCTCTGGCTCCACAGAAGCTTCTGGACGAAAGACCACTGGCCCCTCACCATCGACCATGGCGTCGTCAAGGGCAACCATCAGTGGGGCAATGCGTGCGAGCGCCGTTGGAGAGCGCAGCGCAGCCGGAACCGTGAGCTCCACCCCGAGCAGCGTGTCGTCGGCGTCAAGGTCGAGAATTGCTGCTTCTGCGAGGGGGACGATCCGTACCGGCTCCTCGTCGCCGATCAATACCCGTAGCCGTCCCGTCTCCATGTCTAGCCGCTCAAAATCACCGTCAAGGGCTAATTCAAGGTTGGCCAGGGTCAGCTCATCGTCGAGATCGAGCTGTAGACCAATGATCTGCCCCTGGGCATCAAGGAGCAGATGAGCCGGGTACTCCAGGCTATCCTGGATCTGGCCCGTCTCTAGTTCGGTAAAGTAGACGTAGAGAGTCCCCGCTTCGGGATCGTGCGAGAAGGCAAGCATCTATCGTTCACCCTGTTGACTACGCCGGAGCGGTATCTGTGCGTGCAGCCGTTCATTCTCATCATCGCGTAACAAAGAAACCTCGATCTGATCTGCATTGATGTTGGGTAGGTAACGTGAGAGCAGTTCGGCCATCTCATGCTTCATCTGATCAACTTGATCAGGGGTGAGGCGGTAGCGATCACCAACGAGCACCATCATGAGCCGCTGCTTGGCAACCTGGGAACTCCCACGATCACGATGACCGCCCAACAGTTCGCGAAAAAAGCCCATGTCAGCGTCCTTTCGCTACGAGCGTCGCCGCCCAAACATGCTGAAGAGACGCTCGAACATGCCTGGCTGATCGCTGAGGATAATAAACGGAACTTCCTCACCATTCAGGCGTTGAGCGATATGCAGGAACGACTTTCCAGCAATGGATCCCTGATCATACACTACCGCTTCGCCACGGTTGGTAGAGGTAATGATGTTCTCATCATCAGGTACGACCCCGATCAGTTCGATCGCGAGGAGTTCAAGCACATCGTCGACCGAGAGCATATCGCCACGGCTGACGAGGCGTGGCTTGATGCGGTTGACGACGAGCCGCGGGGTACCCTTCTCGGCAGCCTCGACGAGGCCAACAATCCGATCGGCGTCGCGTACCGCCGAGACCTCAGGAGTGGTCACGATAATTACCTCGTCAGCACCCGCAATCGCGTTGCGGAAGCCTCCCTCAATTCCAGCAGGGCTATCAATGAGGATGAAGTCGAAGTCGTTACGCAGCTGGTCGAGGAGCTCTACCATCTGTTCAGGGCTGACCGCATCTTTGTCGCGGGTCTGCGCGGCGGGGAGGAGACAGAGCTCTGGGAGACGCTTATCTTTGATCAAAGCCTGGCGCAGGCGGGCCCGACCCTCCACTACATCGACGAGGTCGTAGACGATACGATTCTCAAGACCCATCACGACGTCAAGGTTGCGTAGCCCGATATCAGCATCAACCACGGCCACCCGGCTTCCACGCATGGCCAGAGCAGTACCCAAGTTCGCCGTTGTTGTCGTCTTGCCGACACCGCCTTTGCCCGAGGTGATGGTGATCACGCGCGCCATATTGTCTCCACTTGACACAGCTGTCGATGTTTGTTCACTATTTCTTGTAAGCCTCCCAGGGTGTCACGATAATCTGATCGCCCTCGATGCGCGCAATCTCAGGAACGTGAGGGCCACTCATTGGCGGAGTAGTTGCCAACTGATTGGCAATCCGAATCTGCGTTGGACGTAGCTCTAGCGCACAGACCAGAGCCTCCTCATTTCCGAGTGCTCCGGCGTGAACGAGTCCACGCAGACGCCCCCAGACGACGATGCTCCCTCCAGCAATTACCTCGCCACCTGGGTTCACATCGCCGACCAGCGTGATGTGTCCGCTGTGGCGCAGCAGTTGGCCTGAGCGTACCGTACGCACGAGTAGCAGCGCATCTCCATCAGCGCCGCTCGGGTTGCTGGTCGTTTGCACCTCGCGGGGTGTTGGTACCGGTCGCGCCGTAATACCAATCGCTCGCGCTGCACTCCGCGCCCCGCGATCATTTGCATTCAGGGCAGTCGTAGAGACACCGTGCTGCTGCATCAGGCTTAGGAGTTCGGCTAGTTGCGCTTCACTCACCGCTCGCTCACCCATGTCGAGGGTTAAGCGTGCTCCGTTGAAGAACGCACGATTTTGGGTCAGCTGGTGACCGAGATGGGTAAGGAGCGAAGACCATTCGGCTGTGTCGTCAAAGCGCATACGCAAACCGTCGCGCCCGCCTTTGATGTTGATCAGGTTGCTCATGACCTACATGCCTGACATGAACGATGAATATTGCGGAAATTATAGCATAGACAAGGCTGGAATTGGGGTAAAACTGTTCACACTCCTCGCTGGTGTTACGAGGGTTGGGTTGGGGGTCTTGTGGAGAGTGAAATCAGCCACACTTCCCGTACGCTCGTCGCGTCGATCTGAACCAATCGACATTATGGAGCAGGTACCGGCTGTTGAGCCACGGTGGATTGCAAACCAGGGGGTGCTACGGGCAGAACTGGGCATAGGTCTGGGGGATCGAGGGGGGGTTGTACCTTGAAGTAGGCCTGCATGATCTGTGTGGCAGCCGGTACGGCAATCGTTGAGGAGCCGTCACTAAGATCGCCTACCCCCTCAACTAGTACCGCAACCACTACTTCGGGGTTCGTGTAGGGGGCGAATCCGACAAACCAGCCGTGACTCTGCCGGACGAGGCGTCCATCAGTACGTAGAATGAGTGCCCCAAACTCGGCGGTGCCGGTCTTCCCTGCAATCTCTAGCCCTGAGCATGCTTGGCGGGCAGCAATATTGAGCCCATTCACCACCGAGTCGCGCATACCCTGACGCATGACCTCTAAGTTGATCGGGTCGATCGGGGCACGGCTGAGTACCTCTGAACTCAACGTTCGTATGGTGGCTCCGCTGCTGTCAGTGATCCGTGAGACGACGTGGGGGCGGTAGATCGTACCATCGAGGGCAACCCCGCCAGCGGCAACCGCGAGTTGGAGCGGCGTGACCAGGAGATCGCCCTGGCCGATCGCGATGTTGTAGGTGTCACCTGTTGTCCACACCTCACGCTTGGTGGCGGCCTTCCAGGCCTGTGTTGGGACGAGACCCGCCACTTCACCCGCAATATCAACACCAGTCTTCTGCCCCAGGTGAAACCACTCCAACCCCTCGACCACCGCCTCGATGCCCAAGCCATCGATGCGCAGGGCTCGCTGATCCAGGTTGATCGCCTGATCATTTCCCCCCGCAACTGAGGCGAAGAAGACGTTTGAGGAGAGGCGCATCGCGTCGATCACCGTGAGCTCACCATTGTCACGGTTGCGTACCGAGTTCGGGAGCTCAAAGGGGGCACCGCTCCGCTCGATCAGTTTGATCAATCCAGGATCACGGAGTCTGGTCTCCGGGGTGATGACCCCTTTCTGGAGTGCTGTAGCACCAACAAACTGCTTGAGGGTTGATCCCGGTGGGTACTGACCACTGATCGCACGGTGGGTGAGTGGAGCCGTGCGGAGCAGGTTGGCGAGTTCTGCTGGATCGGAGGGGCTGAGGAGTGATACTAATTCGCTCTGACGTTCAGGATCAACCCAGACGTTGTTGTCAAAGGTTGGTAGGGAGACGATCGCAAGGATGCGCCCATCACGCGGATCAAGCACTACCGCCGATCCCGCAACAATAGGATCATAGGCTTGCTTATACGCCTCAGGTGCGTTGACCCGACGTGACTCGCCTTCGGCGATCCACCCACGCATGATCCGCTCAACTTCGGCCTGGAATGGTAGATCAATCGTCAGAACGAGATTATTCCCATTTGTCACGGGACGACTCTGCTCAATACCGCTAACTGGTCGCTCGAGGGCATCGACGAGCAGAGTCTCAATGCCAATCCGTCCCCGGAGTTCCTGCTCATAGGTGGCCTCAAGGCCATCTTTCCCGATGCGATCGTCGATCTGATATGGGGTCAGGCCTAGGCTCGCCGGATCGATCGGTTTACGCACCAGACCGCAACTTCCCGCCTGCCCTACAACATCTGCCAGGCCGGTGAGCCAGGAACTGGCTGGGTTGACAACGAGCAACTCACATTCACTAATCCGTCCGATATACCCGAGGGTGTGCGAGAGGGAGGGTACCGTACCACTCGCTGGGTAGCGCCGTTGATAACTCTCCACGACCTGCACCCCTGGCAGGTAGTTGGTATTCTCACTGATCGCGAGGGCTAGATCAGTGCTGATCGCTTCCGCAATGAGTACCGGTTGGTAGGCACGCACACGCTCACGAGCAATGATCGTCTCAATCGGGTTCTCCAGACTCAGGACGTCGCTGTAGCTCCGCGTGAGGTCGAGGGCACGCAGACCATCAGCAGGATCGATGCTCATCGTGAGCGGCTCCCCCGCAACGAGAGCTGGTAGCGGACCGAAGCCTGTAAGCGTGCGCTGAAGATCAGGACGTTCTTCCAGGACGGTTGTAGGCGTCAGGCTGAGGCTCATCTGAAGGTTGGCCACCTGGCTCACTCGGGCAAGGATCTCGGCCCGTCGCCACGGCTCTTGACGCACGCTTGGCAGTCGCCCCGGAACAATGGCAAGGTTGTAGACTGGCACGCTCTCTGCGAGGAGCGTTGCCCCATCGGCGGCAAAGATCTCACCACGTCGTGGTAATACCGTAAGATCGCGCCGGGTAATGACTTCGGGATCGACTCCGAAACGCTTGCTGTCGCTGGCTACCAGTTGGACCTGGTAGAGACGACCTACTAGTACCACGACCACAACGATCAGCAGTGCGCGGAGGGCAATGAGTCGGGGCATTGGCTATCCTTTCTCCTTCTGTCGATGGAGTAGCCAGCGCAAACTAAAGTAGATCGGTAGGGTGGGAATGAGGGCCATAAAGAGTGCTGGGAGCAGGATGAACCTACTGTAGATGAGCCAATCGGTCGGTCGAGAGTCCGAGGCAAGGGTAAGGGTCAGTTCATAGATCGGTGAAGCACCTAGCATGGCGAAGAGGGGGATGAAGAGCCCTTCGACCCGCAGCCGATGGGTAACGAGCATGACGAAGAGGGTTGCCAGGAGGAGTGCCAGGATGTGAACACCCAGATCGGTTGCTGAGAGGAGATCGAGAGTGATCCCGCCATAGAGTGCCAAGCGTAGGGTACGGAGGATATCACGCTCTGGTGATGGGGAGTCGACGCTTACCAACACCTTACAGACCGTGATGAGGAGGAGCAGTGGTACCGAGAAGCCGAGCGGGGTGATGAGGAGGGTAACCTGCACCAACCCTAGCCCCACAATGGTCAGGCCACGCAAGAGTTCGCGGGCGAGCAGCTCCTCTAGTCGTCTTGGCTGAGTATCACCCACACGTAGCGCACCTGATCAGGATCGACAAACGGCCGTAGCTCGGCCTGTTGATACTGCTCGATAGTCTCGATCTGCTCGATCGTCCCAATAGGAATATTGGGGGGAACCGTGGCAAGGTTGAGTGGAAGCCCCAAGGAAGCCGTCAGTCCGGCAGTGAGTATGGGATCACCAGGGGCAAGTGGCATTGTACGATCAACCTGGACGAGGCGCATCCGCGAGCCAAGTTGCCACTGTCCCTGTACGAGACCGACTGAGGTTCGTTCCCCATGGAGTACACGCCCACTGATCTGACTGCTCACATCGGTCAGGAGCAGCACTTCAGCGGTGGCATGATTCACCGACTCGACGATTCCCACCAGCGCCGCCGGACCTCCTGGTGACTGTCCGATCACGGCCATCCCGCTGCTCAGCCCGTCCTGTGCGCCCCGTGCGAGGAGCACGACCCGTCGTCCTGCATCGGGTGCGCGTACAATCACTTCGGCCCCGAGGAGTTTCCAGGGATGCTTCTGCTCAATAGCCAACTGCTGGCGTAGGAAGAGATTCTCAACCTGAGCTTGTTGGTAGCGCAGTAACTCCTCATGGAGACGACTATTCTCCAGTTCTAACTGCGTGATGCGTTCACGCAAGCCCGCGTCGCCCAGGAAGGCGGTCATACCAGTTGCACTGTCGCGTAGATTGGTGCCCACGCGCGCAACGGGTACCAGGGCCTGTTGGAGACTGGTGCGTACCACACCCATCCAGCCCTGGCGATCGAGGAGGATAAGTAGCCCGCTGAGGAGGCATAGCCCGACCACCACAAACATGAGCCGCCCACTCGTAGTGGCAGCGGGGCGATCCCGGCGGAGCTTGATCGGCCTGTCGTCCAAAAAATCGCGCATGACTCTACGGTCGATTCGGTAGCACGCCTAGAGCTTCGCCCGTCGCGAACTCTGGCTACGCGTCAAAATGTCCTGGTAGACCTTATTTTCGAAATTCTCAACCATCTTACCGGCGCCACGGGCGACGCACGAGAGCGGGTCCTCAGCGATATGTACGGGCATGCGTGTCTCGGCAGCGATGCGCTTATCCAAACCGTGGAGGAGTGAGCCCCCACCGGCTAGGGTGATCCCGTGCTCCATCACATCCGCTACCAGCTCTGGTGGTGTCTCTTCCAGAGCCAGACGTATCTCCTGGATGATCGCGTACACCGGCCCACTGATCCCGTCGCGGATCTCGACAGAACTGACCTCAACCGCCTTGGGGAGACCAGTGAGGAGATCCCGTCCGCGGAGGACAACTTTAATCTCCTCCTCCAGCGGATAGGCGGAGCCAGCAGCTATTTTAGCCCGCTCGGCCATACGCTCACCAATGAGCAAGTTGTACTCTCGACGGGCAAATTGGATGATTGCCTCATCAATTTCATCCCCGGCCGTACGTATCGAATGATTAATGACGATACCACCCAGCGAGATGACCGCGACCTCGGTGGTGCCACCACCGATATCCACAATCATGCTGCCAATTGGCTCCTCGACGGGGAGACCAGCGCCAATCGCCGCTGCCATGGGCTCCTCAACGACAAAAGCTTCACGTGCCTTTGCGTTCAGTGTGGCATCACGAGCAGCACGCTTCTCAACTTCCGTCACTCCCGAAGGAACGCCTACCACAACCCGCGGTCGTGGATCCATCAGTGGCACAGCCGAGTGGGCATGGGCCTTCTTGATAAAGTATGCCAGCATCTTCTCTACGACGTCAAAGTCGGCGATCACTCCATCCTTGAGCGGACGCACCGCAACAATGTTTGCCGGCGTCTTGCCTACCATGGCTTTGGCCTCAGCGCCCACGGCATGCACACGCTTGGTGCGCAAGTCGATCGCAACCACTGAAGGCTCACTGATCACAATCCCTTTGCCACGGACATGGACGAGTGTGTTCGCCGTTCCTAGGTCGATGCCAAGATCCCGGCTGAAGGCACCGAAGAGCGAGTTGATTGGGTTAAGGCCCACATTCTGCTCCGCACGAAGAGTGTTGAATAGCTGAGGGAAGGAGGAGGATAGGTCTCCTATCCTACAGGAGCTGTAGAGGGCGAAACCCTCTACCCCTTTCCCACGGTCGAGGGTGTGCCTATCGTCGTGCACACCTGCCACCCTATTATAGCACGTACGGGCCCGGACTATTTGACCACCCTATCTCTGATAGTAGACTGATAGTGTACCATTGCAGCTTCAATTTGACTTTTCACCATGGTTGTGCGACAATAATTACCGTCGTGAGAGCGAAATCCTCTCACCCTTCCGGGAACCAAATCAGTTATGCGTGCGAACATCGAGCAGGTAATGGTAGCTGGTTCTATCTCTTGGATGCTCGACACAGCCGCCCTAGTCAGGACTTCTGACCTCTAACCAGGTCGGAAGATTTTTATTGTCGTGAGCAACTCGGCTCTGCGCCCAGTCTATCCGTTTACCGCGATTGTTGGCCAGGAGCGTCTCAAGCGCGCCCTGATCCTCAACGCGATCAATTCGCGTGTGGGTGGTGTACTGATCCGCGGTGAGAAGGGAACTGCCAAGTCCACCGCGGTTCGTGGTCTAGCGCGGCTCCTTCCGCCGATCACCGTGGTTGAAGGTTGTCCATACTCTTGCCAGCCTGATCGCCCCGCTGGGCTCTGTGCCAGCTGTCAGGCTCGTAGTACTGGTCAGCCACTCCCTAC
>CAIWUD010000595.1 GCA_903915775.1 uncultured Chloroflexota bacterium
CTGGCGTAAAGGTGCTCGTCTCGTGGCTAATGGCGCCAGTGATTACCCGCATAGGTCACAGGCCTTACTTCTTAAACTGGGTACGAGGATCGACCGCGTCGCGAATACCGTCGCCAACAAAGTTGACTGACAGGACGAAGAGGACGGTACAGATTGCTGGCGGGACCCACTGCCAGAGGTTACGCTCCATCGTCGAGATCGAGCGCGCCGTATTGAGCATATTGCCCCAACTCGGCGTTGGTGGCTGCACACCAAGCCCCAGAAAGCTCAACCCGGCCTCCAGAAGCACGGCAGAGGCAACACCCAGACTGGCATAGACCAGCAACGGTGCAATCGCATTGGGCAGAATATGTTTGATCGCAATATCCGCATCGTTCAGCCCGATGCAGCGTGCCGCCTCAATATACTCCTTCTCGCGCAGTGAGAGGAACTCGCCACGGATGATGCGGCACGGTGTGGTCCAGGTTAGTAAGCCGATCATCACCATGAGCTTGAAAATACCCGGACCAACGAGTGCCACAACCACCAGGAGCAGCACAATAACCGGAAAGCTCATGACCACATCGACCACGCGCATGATCACGACATCGACCCAACCCCGAAAGTAGCCAGCGAGAGCACCAAGAGTCATGCCAATCATTGTGGAAAAGGCAACCGAGACCAGACCGACCGCAAGTGATACACGACCACCCACGAGGGTACGCGCCAACACATCACGCCCGGTACGATCCGTACCTAGCGGGTGCGTAAGCGACGGTGGCTTGTTCATCTGCTTGAGATTGTTGTTGATCGCATCACTTTCAGAGCCGATCATCGCTGCAATGACCAGGATCGTAATGATCACCACCCCAAGCATGGCGAGTCGGTGCTGGCGGAAGCGACGTAGTGCACGGCGCAACGGTGAGTTGGCATTCTGCACCACGCGCGGAAATGGCAGAGTCATTGTGAGCTTGCTCATCGTTGCGCCTATCAGTTGTAGCGAACCCGAGGATCAGCCAGCGAGTAGGCAATATCCGTAAGCAGATTCGCGAGCAGAACGGTCATCGCCACGAACAGGCTGATACCCTGAATGAGTGGGTAGTCGCGTCCAGCAACGCCCTCAACAAAGAGCGAGCCCATACCCGGCCAGGTGAAGATCGTCTCCGTGATCACCGCCCCACCAATCATGTCCGGTAGCGCCAGACCAATCACTGTGAGAATAGGAATGAGCGCATTCCGGAAGGCGTGGGCAACTACCACCGTTCGTTCGCGCAGCCCTTTTGCCCGTGCCGTGGTCACGTAGGTGTTGTGGATCACGTCGAGCATTGCTGAGCGGGTGTAACGCATCAGGATGGCAATATAGGCAAGACCAAGAATGGATGCCGGGAGCAGCAGGTGGTGCAAGAAGTCGATCATACTAAACGGCTGCGATGGTGTGGTCATACCACCGATCGGCACCAAGCCTAGGCGCAGGCCGAAGACGTAGAGTCCTCCCAGGCCCAATAAGAAGGAGGGTGTCGATATGCCAAAGAAGGCCAGTGCCGTCAGGGCAAAGTCAAGTCGTGAGTATTGCCGGAGTGCCGAGATGATCCCAAGGGGAATACCAACCAGACACCCAATGGTGAGGGCTGTCCCCATCAGCACCATAGAGTTACGGAGTGCGTAGCCGATCACCTCATTGACCCGCTGGCCACCCACGGCACGGTAGCCCAAGTCGCCCTGGAGCACCATACCCAGCCAACGCATGTAACGGATGGGGGGAGGTTGATCAAGGCCCAACTCTTTGCGTAACGCCTCGCGCAGAGCAGGGTTGTCACCGAGCTCAGGCTTGATGTAGGCCGAAACGGGATCGCCTGGTGCAAGGAGCAGAAATCCAAAAACGAGGATCGTGATCCCAAACAGCACCGGGATGTTGATCAGCAAGCGCCGCAGAATATATGCGCCCATTGGATCTTCTCTAGTCTTGAGTGGGATGGTTCTGGGACGGTGATGACCCCAGGACCAGAACTGCGTGGACGGCGGGGGAGTGGGCTCACTACGGGGAGATGCTGGGGTGCGCGGAGCTCGTCGCTTCCAGGATGGAGTGGAGAGTCGTACCCTCCACTCCATCCTCCCCTACAACGGGTAGCCACTTCGACCGTTCGATGGGAGGTGTGGAGGGCTGTGCCCTCCAC
>CAIWUD010000596.1 GCA_903915775.1 uncultured Chloroflexota bacterium
CGCTTCGCTCCAAGGGCGTGGCGATCCACGGCGTTGTAGCAGATGTTCGTCTCACCACCGACGAACCAGCGGTAGAATGGTGCTTTACTCTCGTCCAGAACGCGATCCCAACGCTTGTACCAGTGTAACTCTTCGGCGAGTTCGCCCCAGAACCCTTGCGGATCTTCAAGCGAGCGACGGTGCAGTTCCGCGTAGCCCATGCCCTAGAACCTCCTCTCTGAGGAAAGCTGACCTACCGCTATTGTAGGCTGTGGGATGTAATACCAGATACGCTGATAGTAAACGTTGCGTGGAGAACTATCCACCGTAAGGTGTGGTTTGACTCCCGATTACAACCCCTATGGTACCTTAGTAAGAAAATCACCAGCGACATAGCCCTCACGCCCATCGGGGGAGCGTACATGGCGCCAGAGTCGATCGGGGGCGAGCACTTCGGCACCAATCTGCTCAAGGACGGTGCCTTCAGGGAGTGTGGTGATGATGCTACTCGCCGTCGAAGGCTCATTCCTTAGGAAGAGCCCTTGCCCACTGGTACCAGTGACCACAAAGCGCTGGGGTACGATCGTTGGCACGACCACCGCCGTTGGTGCGATGGGTTGGGTAGCGTTTGTCGCCACACTTGCACTGCTCAGTGCAACTGCGGTTGTCGTGGGACGGATGACCTCAACCTCGCGCCCAGCCTGGCTCTCACCACCACTGGTCACGAAGAGTACGACGATCAGCAGGAGTACCAGGAATGCTGCAAGACCAAGGATGTAGATCCAGCCACCTCCCTGTAACCAGGTTGGAAAATCTTGTGGTGATATGGGCAGCCTGACACGGTTGAATGCGCGCTGTCGTCCCTGATTCACTCGCCTCCAACCAGAGTCTGTCGCAGGTGGCGTCTGTTCACTCCCTGGTGGGGTGATGCGCTCAGGGCGACGTACGTCACCGCTGAACGGCGTACTCCCGCTGTCCAGACGCTGGGTCTTAGCACGCGGATCACTACCTTCTTGTGGATCACTCATGTATCCTCCAGCTCAATCGTGGGATCTACAGCCCGCTTCATCCTTTGCGTTGGGTATGGTCCAACTGCGGCTGCGCCAGCATGACCGTCTAGCGGGGGGGGTTGGGAAGGGGCAGGAGAGTGCAGCTCTCCTCACCTCCCATCAGTGTATTAAGCCCGTGGGAAACATACCGTTCAGGGCCCTCATGATAGCACATCTGCTGCGCGACGTGGTATCCTGATCGAGTTCAAACTTCTTTCCCTACTGGTAGGAGCGTATGGAGATTCGCCTGCATTCCCCTCTTGATATGCATCTACACCTGCGCGAGGGTGCGATGCTCCGTACGGTGGCCCCATGGAGCGCCCGTGACTTCGCCGCGGCCGTGGTCATGCCTAACCTGGTGCCGCCTGTAACCTCTCTGGAACGGCTGACTGCCTACCGTGAAGCGATCGGTGCTGCGGTGGCGCCCCACCACTTTACCCCCCTGATGACCCTCTTCTTGCAACCCTATAGTGAAGCCACCCTGAGTGCACTGCGCTCGCAGATCATCGGGGTCAAACTCTACCCCGAGGGGGTTACCACGAATAGCGCCGGTGGGGTGAGCGATCTGACGGCTGTGGAGCCAACGTTAGCTCTGCTCGAAGATCTCGGCATCCCGCTCCTTGTCCACGGCGAGAGCCACGGTTTTGTGCTCGACCGTGAGGCTGAGTTCCTGCCGATCTACGAGCGCTGGGCGCAGCGCTTCCCACGCCTGACTATCGTGATGGAGCATATTACCACTGCCGGTGCCGTCGCGTTGCTCGATCGCTATCCAAACCTCGCTGCCACGGTAACCCTCCACCACCTCATGATCACCCTCGATGACATGGCTGGTGGTCTGCTCAACCCACACCTCTTCTGCAAGCCGATCGCTAAGCGCCCTGAGGATCGTGCCGCCCTGCTCCAGGCGGCCCTAGCCGCGCACCCGCGCCTGATGTTCGGCAGCGACTCGGCACCCCATCCGATCGAGCGCAAAGAGGCCGCTGGCTGCGCTGCGGGCGTCTTCAGCGCCCCGGTCTGCCTCCCACTCCTCGCTGAGCTCTTTGCACACCACGGCGCCCTCGACCGTCTACAGGCCTTTGTGAGCGATAACGCTTGTGCGGTCTATGGCCTGACCCCACTCCCGAAGACGGTGACCTTGCGCCGCATGCCCTGGCAGGTACCTGATCGCTATGGTGAAGTGGTACCATTCTACGCCGGGAAGACCGTCGATTGGGCCGTTGTCGCCCGTGACTCTTAGGCATGGTTCAAACGAGCTTGATACTCTTATGGAGGGCAAGGCGCTCCACAAAAAGACCCAACCCAGCCCCGGTGCCGCCAGAGTGTCAAGTCGGCGCAGCCGAAATTGAACCATGTCTTAAAGTAGAAGGGGTCAGGGCTACGTGTGAAAGATCGAACAGTATGAGTGCACAACTCTCGATAATGCCGATCAATTGCATTGATGCCATTCGCTCCTTTTGCCAGGAGTGGAAGATTATGGAATTTTCCCTATTTGGCTCGGTGCTACGCGACGACTTTCGCCCTGACAGTGATATTGATGTTCTTGTCCGCTTCCATGATGGTGTACGCTACAGCCTGTTCGATCTCGTCCGAATGGGTGATCAGCTTGAGCGGATTTTTCAACGGCCCGTCGATCTACTCGACCGTCAAGCGATCGAGCAGAGTGCAAACTACGTTCGCCGCCGTACTATCTTAACTTCAGCCAAGGTGATCTATGCGGAGCGATGAGGCTCTCCTGCTCGAAATGGTGATCGCACTCCAGAAGATCAGTCGCTTTACTCAGGGTTTAAACGAGGCTATGTTCCTCACAAATGACCTTGTGCAAAGCGCGGTGATCCGCGAGTTTCAGATTTTGGACGAGGCTGCCCGACTAGTATCTGAGGAAACAAAAGCGCGTACACCTACTATCCCTTGGAAGCTGATCACTGGGATGCGCAACCGCTTGATCCACGAGTATTTTGATGTACGGCTGGATGTCCTCTGGACAACGATCCAGCGTGATCTCCCGCACCTCTCAATTCAGATGATCGCTATCCTACCATCCCATGCATCAGATAATGAGTCGTAACCCCACTAGATACGAGCAACCCTCATGTCCCAACGTAACCCAAGCATCATCCTCAAAGCTGGCCGAGAGCGTCCACTACAGCAGCGCCACCCCTGGGTCTTTTCAGGGGCGATTCAGGCGGTCCGTGGGACGCCTCATGCCGGTGCCGTCGTCGAACTGTTGAGCGCCGATGGGAACTGGCTTGCCCGTGGCTTCTACAGCAGCGAATCGCAGATTCGCGTACGTGCTGCCTGCTGGGAGGAGAGCGAGGCGCTCGACGCCAACTGGCTGCGACGGCGTATTACGAGAGCGCTTCAGGCCCGTGCTCAGCTCCTTGAGTGGCCCGATAGTGCCTGTCGCCTGATCTTTAGCGAGTCGGACGCTATTCCTGGCCTGATCGTCGATCGTTACGGACCATTTCTCGTCGTACAACTGCTGACGCAAGCCATGGCTGCGTGGGCCGGTGAGGTGACTGCGGCCCTGCGTGAGCTCCTGCAGCCACGGGGTATCTATGAGCGTAGTGATGCAGAGGTGCGAGCTAAAGAGGGCCTGCCAGCCCGGGAAGGGCTCCTCTGGGGTGAGTTCCCCCCCGAACAGCTCCCCCTGCGCCCGATACGCCAGCCAGGGAGTGGCAGCATTCCTCCGCCCATGCTGATCGATCTTCGTACCGGCCAGAAGACTGGCCACTACCTCGATCAGACGATCAATCGAGCACGGGTGGCCGCCTATAGCGCGGGTACGCGGCTACTCGACTGCTTCTGCTACAGTGGCGGCTTCAGTCTCTACGCTGCGCAGGCCGGTGCGGCAAGCCTTACCCTGGTCGACAGTTCGGCCTCAGCCTTGGAGTTGGCCCGTGCTAATCTCCAACTCGGCGCACCCGAAACCCCCGCTGAGTTTGTTGAAGCCGATCTCTTTCAGCTCCTACGCCGCTACCGTGCCGAGGGGCGTACTTTTGACCTCATCATTCTCGATCCGCCGAAGTTTGCCCATAGCCAGCCCCAGGTCGAGCGTGCCGCTCGTGGCTACAAGGATATTAACCTCCTGGCCCTCCAACTCCTGACCCCTGGTGGTATTCTTGCTACGTTCAGTTGCTCTGGACTGGTGTCGTCTGATCTCTTCCAGAAGATTGTATTTGGGGCTGCACTCGATGCACGCCGTGATGTGCAGATCGTCGAGCGTCTTGCTCAGGGGCCTGACCACCCGGTTCTACTCACCTTCCCCGAGGGCGAATACCTTAAGGGGTTGATCTGCCGCGTCTGGTAGCGCCACCGTGCGGGAGGCGTGGAGGGCACGGCCCTCCACAAAAAACGCAACCCAACCCTGGTAACGCCAGACCGCACCATCGGCGCAACCGAAGGAGAAAGAGCACTTTCCCGGCCTCCGGGAGGCGTGGAGGGCACGGCCCTCCACAAAAAACGCAACCCAACCCTGGCAACGCCAGACCGCACCATCGGCGCAGCCGAAGGAGAAAGAGC
>CAIWUD010000597.1 GCA_903915775.1 uncultured Chloroflexota bacterium
GAGGTCTGGAGGGCGAAGCCCTCCACACAAGAAGTCAACCCAGCCTTGGTAGGGAGGTGTGGAGGGCGAAGCCCTCCACAAAAGAAGTCAACCCAGCCTTGGTAGGGAGGTGTGGAGGGCGAAGCCCTCCACAAAAGAAGTCAACCCAGCCTTGGTACCACCAGCCTATCCAGTTGGCGCAGCCAGCATGAAACAAGCGGATGCTCGTAATGAATAGTGATGCACGGCGCTTCGATGTTATCACCATCGACGGGATTGATGTCGATCTGGTGATTACCGTAGCGGATCTCCCGGGTCCGGATGAGAAGGTGATGGCCGAGTTGGTGGGCAACCTGCCAGGTGGCCCAGCGGCAAACTTTGCCTGTGCCGGGCGTCGACTGGGGCTGCAGGTAGCTGCCCTTGCTGAGATTGGCGATGATCAGGCGGGTCAGCAGATCATTGATGATTTTGCGAGCTATGGTGTTGATACATCGCTGATCCATACGCGTCCTGGGGGCAAGACCTGCTTCACCGTCATTTTGATTCCACCGAGCGGCGAAAAGGCGATCGTGGTGGTGCCCACCTTCCCGGCTTACCACCCGCCTGAAATGATGCGTAGCGCGTTCAGTCAGGCGCGGCTGGTCTACCTGATGCCCCAAGATCACCAGCAGTTTGCGGTCATCTCGCAGGTGGCCCATGAGTCTGGTGCTGAGGTAATGGTCGATATCGAGCCAACGGTGGGCGCTGATGCCGAGATGATGGCGCGCATCATGGCTGGCTGCGATATCGCTTCGTTCAACCAGTTTGGCTTTCGTGCAGCGGAAGGGGTCGAACCGTCCATTGAAGCCGTACGACGCCTCCTCGATCGGGGACCACACACCGTAGTGGTCACCCTCGGTGCGCGCGGAGCCCTGGCGGTGACGCGTGATGAAGAGGCACAACAGCCAGGCTTCTCCGTTGAGGCTGTTGATACGACTGGTGCCGGTGATACGTTCAACGCAGCCTTTGTGAGTGCAACGGCCCGTGGTCTGCCCCTTGCCGAACGGCTGCGCTTTGCATGTGCTGCCGGAGCCCTCTCCGTGACGGGAATGGGCCCACGGGGGCGCTTACCAACGCTGGCCGAGGTCGAGGCGTTCATCGCGCGGTGAAGAAGCACGCTCGTGGGAGCCAGTTTGGCAAGCCCACGGGAGGTATGGAGGGCGAAGCCCTCCCCAAAAAACCCAACCTAGCCTTGGTGTCGCCAGACCGCAAGGTCGGCGCAGTCAAAATTAAACCCTGCCCTACCATATCATACAAGGAGTCATTCCCATGGAAATGTCTGCTGCAAACATGATCGCTCAGGTTGAAAGCCTGCCCGAACTGATTCGCACTCAGTTCGACGAGCTCGATGTACGGGTGCGACGCCTCCTCAACCACGAGGAGTACCTCTCGGTCAAGCGGATTGCATTGACCGGGTGTGGCGACTCACACATGGCTGCGGTGGCGAGTGAGCTGACCTTTGAGCAGCTCTCTGGGGTACCAACCGATGCCCTCACGGCGATGCAGGCCGGTCGCTATGCGGCTCCCTACTTCGATCGATCGTTCACACGTAATCCGCTGGTGGTCGGGATCTCCGTTTCGGGCACCGTGGCCCGCACCCGTGAGGCCCTGATCATGGCACGGAACGCCGGTGCGCTGACGGTTGCCCTGACTGGCAACCCCGAGTCGCCACTGGCGAAGGTGGCCGAGAAGGTTCTGGGCTGTGTGGTTCCTGACTTTGCCCCCGCCCCTGGAGTTCGTTCATACCGGGTGTCGCTGATGGCGCTCAACCTGCTGGCGATCCGGGTGGCCGAGGTTAAGGGGCGCTTGACCCAGGATGAGGCCAACGGGCTGCGCAAGCAGCTCAAGGGTAGCGCTGATGCGATTGAGGCGACGATCGAGGCTATCCGTGAGCCGGTACGCAAGCTGGCTGAGGCATCTGCCCACGAGCACAACTTTGTGTTTGTGGCCGATGGCCCCAACTATGCAACCGCCCTCTTCTCGGCTGCGAAGCTGATGGAGGCTGCTGGCCGTCACGCCGTGGGTCAGGATACCGAAGAGTGGGCGCACCTGCAGTACTTCGTCAACGATGCCCCCTCTACCCCCACCTTCCTCATTTCGCCTGGTGGTCGCGGCCATGGGCGCGCTGCCGAACTGATGGAGCCACTCAAACGGATTGGGCGGACGGTGGTGGCGGTGGTGCCCGAGGGCGATAGCCTCATCGGTGGGCAGGCCGACTGGACGCTCCCCGTGGTTGGGAATGTGCCAGAGATCTTCAGCCCGATGGTCTACGCGGTCGCCGGTGAACTCTTCTCGGCGCACCTCTCTGAGGTGATTGGCGAGCCGCCATTCCGGCGTTTCCACGGCGCCTACGAAGATGGTGGTAACACGATCAAGTCGAGTACGGTCATCGACAAGTTATGACTCCTAGTGTACGCTTTCAGCTCTCATACCTGCTCTTCTTTGGTGCGATTGGTACCTTCTTCAACTACTACGCACTCTACCTGCGCTGGGATGGCCTGACCGGCACGCAGATCGGCACGATCCTAGCGGTCATGTCTCTATCACGGGTGATCAGTCAGCCGGTCTGGGGGCTGTTAGGCGATATCTACCGTATTCGTAAGTTCATCCTGAGCGGAGCCTGTTTTGGCTCCGCTCTGGCTGCGCTTGCCCTCCCCTACTCCTCGGACTTTGTCTGGGTCCTTGCGGTCACGATTCTCCTCTCGTTGATGAATGGCCCTTTGGGGCCTTTCACCGATGCCCTTGCGCTCGAGTACCTTGAGCGGGACGCACAGCGGGAGCAGTTCGGCAAACTGCGTCTCTGGGGCTCCGCTGGCTTTGCGGTGATCTCACTCCTGGTTGGTGCTCTGGTGATTGGTGAAACGGTCTGGCTGATTGTCTACCTCTACAGTGCGATCATGGCCCTCATGGGTCTGGTGACGGCGACACTCCCCGATCACCCGCACGCAACCCGAGCCACGTTACGTGGTGGTGCTCCTCTCCTCCTGGCCAATCGGGGCTTCATGCGCGTCCTGGCGGCCACTACGGTGCTCGGCATGACGCTCGGGGTGGTCAACGCCTACCTGATCATCTACCTGAGTGATATTGGGGCGCCCGGATGGGTGAGTGGCTTGGCCTTCGCCTTCGCTGGGGTGCTTGAGGTTCCGTTGATGGCCTACGCCGGGGCGTTGATCAAGCGCTTTGGGCTGCGTGCGGTGCTGATGGGGGGGGTCTTGTTGCACCCCCTGCGCTGGTTGCTCTACACTATGATCACCGTGCCTATTCTCGTGGTGCCCACGCAGATCTTCCATAGTATTGCCATGCTCTCGTTCCTGATTGCCGGGGTGATCTTTGCCGATCAGCAGCTCCCACCCCAGTGGCGTGCCACCGGCCAGACTGCCTACTCGGCGGCACTACATGGGATTGGGCCGAGTATCGGGGTCTTTGGGGCAGGGGTTCTCTACGAGCAGTTTGGTATCAGTGCCGTCTGGTGGGGCTGTCTCGTTGCTAATCTGATAGGTGCTGCGATGCTCATGTGGGCCATGCGTAACCCTCAACCCGCTACTGCCTCGTAAGGCATGGCCTAAACGAACTTGACCGTGCGACAGGAGGGCGCAGCCCTCCACAAAAGCATCCAACCGTAATTGTTCACACTTCTCCCGGAGTGAGGGTGTCTCGCCCGCGTGGTACCCCTCCGTACGGGCAACCCCCCGTGGTTGCCCTGCCGTTGGCTTACC
>CAIWUD010000598.1 GCA_903915775.1 uncultured Chloroflexota bacterium
GGCTGGGTTGACTTCTCTTGCGGAGGGCTTCGCCCTCCACACCTCCCTACCAAGGCTGGGTTCGTTCGCTTCAAGGCACCCTATCTCACATGCTTTGCGTCAAGAACTCCACGTGGCGCTGGCGTGCGTCGGCCAGCAGTTCAGGGGTGATTATCGCGGGGCCGATCTGCTCAATCGCCAGGGCTGCACTTACCGCAGCACAGGCGGCAGCATGGGCCAGATCACTACCTTCACACCAGCCAACCAGGAGACCACCAGCATACGCATTACCCGCCCCTGTCACATCAATCACCTTAGCCCGCGCTGCAGGTACCTGCAGCAGGCGCTGCGATGCAGCATGGTAGACGAACGAACCAAGGGCACCGCGGCGCAGCGCAACCAGAGCCGGACCATGTCGACAGAGTTCGATCATCGTCTGTTCTGGTGACATGTCACCGAGGAGCACCCTTGCCTCGGCAAGCCCTGGCGAGAAGATTTCGACGTGGGGCAGGCAGGCAAGCACCCGGTCGGCCTCCGTACGATTCATGCCCTCTTCAATAATCGGCTCCAGACTAATGCGCAACCCCGCTGCAGCCAGCCGTGCAATCCGCTCGGGATCGCCGGGAGCCCCGCGCGTCATCAGGTGGATCGCGTGTACCCCGTGATCCTGGAGATAGGCAGGAAAGTCGTCTGGCCAGAGGAGTTGGGTATTCCACTCCTCGAGGGGCATACGCGGGATCTGCGTACGATGACCATCAACCTCAAAGAGCTGCCAGGCTCGTGGAGTCGGGCGCGTGGTACGCCGTAGGGCATGGCTACGCAGGGCAAGGGGGTTTAGGATCGTCTCATCGAGATCCTGCCCCACCTGGCCAAGAAGGGTGACCTCATCACTCCAGATGCGCATTCCGGCAACCGTATGGGTACCGCCACCTCCGAGAACACCCATCGACGTGCGTCCATCGGGAAAGACGATATCATCAATGATCAGGCTCCAACTCGCATAGCGCATCGAGATTGCTCCAGCGTAGTATAAACCGATCGGTACAAGCTTCCTCCTCAGCACACCCGCGCCAGGGGCGGCAGCCCGAAAGCGAGCAACCACCAGGGGAGGTGTGGGGAGTTTTGCTCTCCACACCTCCCGTAGTAGGCAGCGGCGAAGTGCGCGTTCCCCTAGGGTACAGACTTCGGACGTTGGTAGCCAGAGGCGACCTTATGGGCAGACATCTGGATACTCAGTTGGTGGAGGGGCATGAGTGTCAGGAGTGGTGAGAAGGGCTCGGGCACGACTGGCAACTCGAGGAGCAGCGACGTGAAGGTACGAATCGCCTGATCCTGGGTATCGACAATCGCCACCAGATCTGCGCCCCACGCACTCACCGAGCGGGCGGTGTCGAGCATGCGCGCACTCCCCGCCCCAGTAGGAGCAACCAGCAGCACCACATCATCTTTGGCGACCGTTGCAATGTGCAGACCGTGGTGGAACTCTTCGGCTGCAATAGCGATCCCGACCTCCTGGGGCCCTTCTGCGAGCAGGGCCATGCCAGTATAGGCGACACCCAGGCTGGCTCCAGAGCCGACAAAGGTGTAGATACGGCGCTTATCCGCCTTGTAGAAGCGCTGGGCCAGATCGGCGGCCCACCCCTCGCTCGCGGCGAGTGTCTGAGCCATTGCCTGCGGTAGAGCCAGAAGTTGCGCGATCAACTGGTCAGCCTCAGCATCAGAGAGGGTGTGGCAGGCCCGTCCAAGCTCGATCGCCAGCATGATCAGCAGCGCGATAGTCGCACTGGTCGTCTGCGCAGGCCAACCAACCTTCTCGGCCCCCGGCACCAGGGCCGTATGGACTCGTTCGCGGAAGGGATTCCCGGGGTAGGGCTTATCGGTAATCCCAACCACATAGGCTGGTGTTAACAAGGCACGATCGAGGGCATCCCAGGTTGTTGTCGGGCGACCACTCGAACTGATGACGATCACCGCACTTGTAGCATCGACAGCAGGGCGGCCGTGCACCGCATACTCATAGGCCTGGAGTGCCTCGGTCTCAAGGCCAGCATACTGCTCGAAGGCCATGCGGCTGGCCATGCCGGCAAACCAGGAGTCTCCCGACCCAACGAGCAGGATCTGCCTGGTACCACGACCAGCAAGGAGTTGGGCAAGCTCACGCACCTGGGCTGAGAGCCCATGCAGCACCCGCGCGAGCACCTCGGGCTGCGCCATGACCTCACGGCGCGTTGCCGAGATGGGCATCATTGCTTCTTCATCAGACACGGAGTTTATTCCTCATTATGGAGTAGTCAGTTTCGGCTGCGCCAGTGTGGCCGTTTGGCGGTACCCATGTTGGGCGAGGGTCTTTTGTGGAGGGCCAAGCCCTCCACACCTCCCGGAGAACCGCCACCTGGAGTAGTCAGTTTCGGCTGCGCCAGCGTGGCCGTTTGGCGGTACCCATGTTGGGCGAGGGTCTTTTGTGGAGGGCCAAGCCCCTCAAAGGGTTTCACGTGACACGCTCCCCGGGAGCGCGGGCGGCTCGCCCGCAACGGTACGACGCAGTGCACACGGGCCACGGATCGTACCGGGAACTTTCCCCAGGCTCCCATGAGCTGCTCTGCGGTGGTCCGGGCCTTGGCACGCTCGCACAGCGCATGGCGGATGCACGGGAATGCCCGTTCTCGAACGAGTGAAACCCCCTGAGGGGCCAAGCCCTCCACACCTCCCGTGGGGATCATCTGTGGATCGTCACACCCTCTACACCTCCCGTGGGCATGCTAGGGATAGGTGGCAAGGATGTCGAGGAAGAGCTCCCAGAAGCGCTTCTCGTTCGCGATAATTGCCACCTCAGCGTTGGGTGGCTCACCACGGCGGCGCGCCTTGGCAGCGCGGAAATCGGTGCCTAGATGGCGGCCATCACAGAGCGTCATGCCCGCGGTACGACTGCCTACATACTCTACTGCCACGTGCATCGGCTCAAAAGTCAGGATCTCGGGGTCGATGAGTGCAGCGACGGCGAGGGGGTCATGCATCGCCCCACCCTCAAGCCCAGTCCCGCCGCTCTCACCCCGGCTGTAGAAGTCGAGCATGTCAGCAACGTGGGTGCTCGTCGTGCTGCCAATCGAGCGCACCCGCCGTCGATACTCGGGCCGTGCAAGGACCTGGTGCGTAGCGTTGAGCCCAATCATCTTGATTGGAATACCGCTGGTGAAGACGACATGGGCTGCCTCAGGGTCACAGTAGATATTGAACTCCGCAGCGGGGGTAATATTGCCCCAGGTCAAGGAGCCACCCATCAAGCTAATCTGCTTCACCCGCTGCGGCAAGGTGGGATCCAGGTTCAGTGCAGCAGCAATATTGGTCAGAGGACCAATCGGCAACAGGTGCAGATCGGGGATGGTGTGTGAACTCTCAAGAATAAAGTCGACCGCATTCCGTGGGTGGAGGGCTACCGTAGGCGGCGCCATGTTTGGCCCATCGAGACCAGTCTCACCGTGAACCGCTGGTGCGTACTGCGGATTGCGCACGAGGGGTCGCGCATTCCCCTTCGCAATCGGCACGCTGGTCAGATCGGCAAACTCGACCACCTGGCGGGCGTTGTAGGTCGTGTTCTCGAGCGAAGCGTTACCGTGTACGGTCGTGATCCCGCAGAGATTCATGGTACGACCAGCCAGGAGAATCGCCATGACATCATCATGGCCAGGGTCACAGTCGATGATTGCGTTCAACTTCATCTATGAAGCTCCTATCAATCGTTGGCGATAGATCGCCAGGAACCGCTCACTATCAACACCGAGACAGACGTGGCAATTTGGCGCCTGACCACGCCGGCCACGCCAATCAGCTACCGTCTGACCCACGTGATACCGACTCTGATACTCCACATCGACGAAGAGGTGGCGGGTGGTAAAGAGGGTTGGATCGATCAGGTAGGCGATCGCCGACGAGTCGTTCACATAGATACCGGGCACCCCCTGATCGAGGTGGAACTGCAGATAGTGCTGCACAATTGCACGGATAAAGCTGGTGAGTTGTCCCCCATCCTGCTTAAGCGCATCGAGGTAGGCTGGCGACATGATCGTCTGCTGTGTCACATCCAGACCGACCATTGTCACTGGCCAACCGGCGTGAAAGACAATACTGGCGGCCTCAGGATCATTGTGGACATTCGCCTCAGCGACTGCCGAGACATTGCCCGGCACCCCTGCAGCACCACCCATCAGGACGACCTCTTTGACCAGACCCACGATTCGTGGTTCGAGCATGGCAGCGAGGGCGATATTCGTCAGGGGGCCGACAGGCACCAGGGTAATCTCACCAGGGTTCGCCATCACCGTATCAACGATAAACTGTGCGGCGCGGCGCGGATCGGGTTGGCCCTGCGGAGCAGGAAACTCCACCTCACCGAGACCATTGCGCCCGTGAACCCGCCACCCCTCACCGGTAAAGGGGCGGAGGAGGGGTTTTTCGGCACCTCGAGCCACTGGAACCTCAGGATGACCGGCCAACTCAACCAGGCGCAGGGCATTCTGGGTAGTAATCGTCGTTCCCGTATTGCCGAAGATGGTCGTCAGCCCCTCAATCTTCAGCTCGGGCGAGTTGAAAGCGAGGAGGATCGCCATCGAATCGTCAACCCCGGGATCGGTATCGATAATGATGCGCTTCACGATAGTTTGCCTTGTTTCATCTGTAGTGTCTGGTACCAGCAAGGCTGGGCTGGTCGTTGTGGAGGGTTACGCCCCCCACACCGCCCGTAGGATGTCACACTGAAGAGAGGCCGCCACCAAACCCCATTGCCGGGTTGGCAAAGGGAGGCCAGGTGGCGGCCTTGGCAGCCAGCTGAGTGCGTTGGAACTGGGAAGTACCGGAGTGGATCAGTGGAGACTAACCTTTTACTCCAGTGCTGGCGATGCCCTGCATATAGTAGCGCTGGAGCGCTAGGAAGATAATCACCACCGGGATCGTTGCAAGTGCCGATCCAGCGAAGGTACGCCCCCAGTACTGTTGGGTCTGGCCGAGGGTACCGCTGATCACGACCTGTAACACTTGCAAATTACGGTCACCCACAGCCACGAGCGGCCAGTAGAAGAGATTCCAGATGAACTGGAACTCTAGCAGTGCATTGGTAACGAGTCCGGGGATCGAGAGTGGAACAATAATGCGCCAGAGCGTGGTGAAGTAGTTTGCACCATCGATCAGTGCCGCTTCATCCAACTCGTAGGGGATCGTTTCACGCATAAACTGCATCAGCGAAAAGATCACGAAGGGGCTCGCGTACCAGGGTACGATCAGGGCCCACATGGTATTGTCGAGGTGCAGCGTGCGTACCACGATGTAGAGTGGCACGATAGTTACTTCGAAGGGCACGAGAAAGGTTGCGATCACGTAGAGCAGGAGCAGATTCTTCTTAGGAAAGGGCAGCCGGGCAAAGAAGTAGGCCCCCATCGTATTGAAGAAGAGGCTCGAGATCACGACGGCGCTGGAGACGATGAACGAGTTGAAGAGGTTCCGCCCAAAGTTGTAGCCAGCGGCTCGCCCGAGCTCATTCAGACCGAGAATAGTCAGGTAGCTATCGAGCGTCCAGTTGATCGGAACAAAGGTACGCCAGCTGAATGGCGTGAGGTAGCGGAAGATCTCACGCTCCTCGCGCAAGCTACCGAGCAGCATCCACGCAAAGGGCACGAGAAAGATGACACAGAGCACGACATAGATGAGTATGCGGAGCGCAACCGCAAGGGTATCGTATGCGCGCCTGGCCGCCGTATGGCGATGAACTGGGTGCAAGTTTGCAGCGCCCATGAGAGGCCATCCTCCTTAATCTTCGGCGCGCAGGAAGCGCATCTGGAGCCAACTGATCAGCAACAACATCACCAGGGTCACGACCGAGATAGCACTTGCGTAGCCCATATCCTGGAAGCGAAAGCCCTGCTGGTAGATGTAGTAGACGATCACCTTGGTCGCATCGAGAGGACCGCCCAGGGTCATCTGGTAGACCGGCACAAAGACCTGGAACGAGAAGATCGTCTGGGTCACAATCACGAACATCAACACCGGCCTGAGAAGCGGCAGGGTGATATTCCAAAAAATTTGCCAGCGGTTCGCGCCATCGACGATCGCGGCTTCGTAGTAGGTCTCAGGGATACCCTTCAGCCCAGCCACAAAGATGATGAAGCTAAAGCCAATATCCTTCCAGATCATCATCACCGATACGGCAGGAAGTGCCAAGTTGATATCGGAGAGGAAGGGAGTCTTCTTCAGCCCCATCGTCAGCAGCATGCTCTGGAAGAGCCCATTCTGCGACTGGTACATCATGGCCCAGATGATCGACACGATGATGATCGAGGTGACCATCGGGGTCAGAATGGCTGAGCGCACAACAGCCGTGCCGACCGTCTGACGCGACAGGAAGATCGCGAGGCCGAGCGAGAGCACGATCTGCAGTGGTACCTTATAGACGACAAAGAGCACCGTAGCCTGTAGCGAGCGCCAGAAGACCGGGTCGGTCAGTATGCGCTGGTAGTGTTGAAAACCGATAAAGTCGCCGTAGCCCCCAAGCAGACTATACTGGAACAGACTTGCGCGAAAGGCTTCGACGATAGGGATGTAGCGGAAAACGGTAAAGTTGATAAGGGCAGGGAGGATGAAGAGAAAGGCGATTATCAACTGACGGCGGCGCCAGACCGTTAATGGTTTGTCGGGGGTCATTCTCGGTTGAAGCTGAGCTGTCCCACTCTGTTGGGCCATACCATTGCTTTCTGAAACCTGTTTGGGGTGTAGGCAACCACACTGTTGCAAGCCACACCGTAGCTAGGGGTCTTGAGACAGCGATCGTACACAAAGTACGGAGACTCGCGGCGATGGTTACGCGGGGGGCGGAGGAGCGGCAAACGCTCCCCGCCTCCCACCAGAGACCATACAAACGCCGGGAAGCTTACTGATCCCAGCCCTTGTACTTGGCAACTGCCGCCTCGATCTTGCTCACCGCATCAGCGACCAGCTGATCGATCGGGGCGTCCGTCTGCACCACGTTCTGGATCAGCTCACCGTAGACCGACTGGTACTCGGTGTAGCCAGGGGTGCCAATACGCGGTACGCCAATCTGCTGCACGGCCTGAGCGAAGAGCTGCTGTGGCATCTGAGAGTACTCGGGGAGCGTGTTGAGCAGTTCGACGCGAGCCGGGAGCTGACGAACCTTCTCGTACCAGATCTTCGCACCCTCAGGGCCAGTCAGGTACTTGACCAGAGCCGCTGAAACATCCTGATGCTTCGACTGGGGCGAGATACCGAAGTGCCAGGAGTCGGTGTGGCAGAGCTGTGCACCACCCGCCATGTAGGGGATGCCAGTCACGCCATACTTGAAGCTCCCGTCCGGGTGGACGCGGTTGATCGTACCGATCGCGTTGTCGGGCGAGATGTAGAAGGCGGCACCGCGATCGAAGAAGATGTTGCGCACCGGCTCGCGCTGCGAGATGGGGGCATCACCGGTGTACCAGGAGCGTAGCTCCTCGAACGACGAAAGGGCCTCAGGCGTATCCATGTAGCCCTTGAAGGTGATACCATCAGCCGCTACACCCATGAAGGTGTTTGACCCACGGGTACCAGCCGAGCGACGGATAATACCATACTCGTAGTCACCAAAGTAGGTGCCCTGGCCCCAGCGCAGTCCCCACTGGGTCTGGTTGCCACTGGCATCGACCACCACGGTCTTCTCCCAGTTCGGGCGAGCCTCCTGAATCGTCCAACCCTGGACGACATTCTCCGGTGGCTTGACGCCAGCAGCATCGGTCATGTCCTTATTGTAGAACATGAGCGAGCAGCTCTCCATGATGCCGGGCGAGTAGAAAGTACCCTTGTAGGTACCAGCCTCGACGTTGATCGGCAGGAAGGCGCTAAGCTCCTCCTTGGTGAAGTACTTGTCGAGCGGGATGATGGCCTTGTTGTAGGCGTAGTGCTTGATATCGGGACCATCAGCCAAGAAGAGGTCGAGCACAGCACCTGAAGCGACGGCCGTCTCAATCTTGGGGAAGAGCTCAGAGAACGGCACACCCTCGATGTTCACTGTCACATTGGCATGCTGCGGCTCGGCCTTCTTCCAAGCCTCGATCACTGCGTTGAGCGCAATGTTCATATCAGCATCATCGAGCGTCAGAAAGCTGATCGTGACAGCTTCACCACCGCCCGAAGGGGCAGGTTGGGCGGGAGCGGCCGTGGGCGCAGCAGCGGGCGTGCCGCCACAGGAGGCAAGCAGGACCATTGCCAAGCCTACCGCCAGAATTGAGGTAAGACGCACCTTCATGGACACCTCCAGAGTGATCGGGTTAACTTGCGCAAGAAGCTTCCCAAGAGTTACGCGGAGATCTGTTACCGTTGAACATCCGAACTTCACGGGCGGGGTAGTGCTTCACGATGGGTTCCGGAGGGCTCCTTTCTGGTTATGGTACGAATAGGACAGCAGCTGCGGGCGCTGCGGAGAGTTCAGGAATTGGCCACCGGGGGTGTGGAGGGCTGCGCTCTGCAGAAACACCCAACTAGCCCTGGTGGCACCAAACGATCATGCCAGCGTAGCCAACGTGGACGTATGCCTTAGGCATGGTTCAAACCAGCTTGACACGCTTCCGGGAGGTGTGGAGGGCGAAGCCCTCCACAAAAA
>CAIWUD010000599.1 GCA_903915775.1 uncultured Chloroflexota bacterium
CGGCCCGAGAACTTCAAAGGTCGCGTACTGATCTCGCCCGATCTTGAGGAGCACCGGGCGCATCTCCAGGGCTTCCTCGATCTCGGCTTTGATGCGATCTATGTGCACAATGTTGGGCGCAATCAGGAGCAGTGGATCAAGGCCTATGGTGAGCATGTGATCCCCAAGTTGAAGTGAGGGACATGAGCGGGCAGGGCTCCCCCGGGAGGGCTTGTTCCATCGAGGTGGCGTGCGGCGCGGTCGCGTAAAAGCCCAAAGTGAGTTATGTTTCAGCGTATCCTGATCGCCAACCGCGGCGAGATCGCGGTGCGGATCATCAGGGCCTGCCGGGAACTCGGAATGAGCCCGCTGGCGGTCTACTCGACGGCCGATGCACAGGCACTCCACGTACGCCTGGCCGATGCGGCTACCTGCATCGGGCCTGCACCTGCCGTCGAGAGCTACTTGTGCCCAGAGGCTATTGTTGCGGCCGCCCGTGCCCTTGGCGCCGAGGCGGTGCACCCTGGCTATGGGTTTCTCGCCGAGCATGCAGAGTTTGCGCAGCTCTGTGCGGACGCTGGGCTGGTCTTTATTGGTCCCCCTCCAGCAGCGATGCGGATCATGGGCGGAAAGATTGGGGCACGCCAGTTGGCCCAGTCGGTTGGGGTGGCGGTGGTACCTGGTTACGATGGTGATGATCAGCGTGAGGCGCGTCTGCTGAGCGAGGCTGAGCGGGTGGGCTTCCCGCTGTTGATCAAAGCGAGTGCCGGTGGTGGTGGGAAGGGCATGCGTGCAGTCCACCAGCGCCAGGAGTTTCGTCTGGCCCTGGCTGGAGCGCAGCGGGAGGCGCTGGGGGCTTTTGGTGACCCTACGGTGCTGCTCGAACGGCTGCTGATCCGTCCGCGCCACGTGGAGATCCAGATCCTGGCTGACGCCCATGGGAATATCCTTCACCTGGGTGAGCGTGAGTGTTCGATCCAGCGTCGGCACCAGAAAATCATTGAGGAGGCCCCCTCACCAGCATTAACGCCCCTCCTGCGCCATCAGATGGGTGAGGCGGCGGTGCGTATTGCGCGTGCTGCCGGCTATGTGAATGCAGGTACGATCGAGTTCATTCTGGACTCGACAGGAGCGTTCTACTTCCTCGAGATGAACACCCGGCTGCAGGTGGAGCATCCGGTGACGGAGCTCGTGAGCGGTCTCGATCTCGTGCGTTGGCAAATCGCAATTGCCGCTGGTGAGCGCCTCCCTTGGCGTCAAGAGGATATTCTCCTCCGCGGTCATGCGATTGAAGCCCGGCTCTACGCGGAAGATCCGGTGAGTTATCTGCCAGCGACTGGACGGTTGGCGCTCCTTGAGTTACCGTCTGGGCCAGGGGTACGGATCGATGCAGGTCTGGTGCGCGGTGATGAAATCACGGTCCACTACGATCCCTTGATCGCCAAGTTGATCGTTTTCGCTGAGAGTCGCCAGGCGGCTGTGGCACGGATGGGGCGTACTCTCGATGAAGTAGTGCTCCTCGGGTTGACAACGAACCTGCCACTGCTGCGCGCTGTTGTGGCTCACCCGGCCTACGCTGCTGGTGACACCCATACGGGTTTCCTCAGCGACTACTCGCTCATGGAGACGGGATCACCCGAGGTGCCACCGGAAGTGTTAGCCGCAGCTGCTCTATGGGAGCTCGATCAGGGGCCAGCGAGTAGCGATCCCTTCGCTATGCACTGGCGGCTTGCGGGTAATGGGGTGTTGGTACGCTTGATGAGCGACGGTCGGGAGTATCGTCTGTTGGCCCACAGGCAGGATGCGCAGTGGGAGGTTGCAGTTGCCGACGTGACGGCACGAGTAGGTTTGATGCGGCGTGAGTCTGGCGAACTGATCCTTGACCTGGGAGGTAGCACTGCACGCTTCTGGTTGGCACGGGCAGAAGATGGAACAGTTCTGGTAGCCTGGCGAGGTTCGACCTACCGTCTGACTCAGGGAGTGGCATTGAGTGCCGATAGTGCGGCGCGGGCTCATAGTGGTCATGGTGCGGCCAATCTCATGGCACCTATGCCTGGTACACTGGTACGTCTGCTCGTGAGCGAAGGGGAGCAGGTCCACGAGGGACAGGCGCTGATGGTGCTAGAGGCGATGAAGATGGAGCATACGGTGGTTGCTCCATATGCGGGTATCGTGCGCCGCTTGGCCTACCATCAGGGAGCTGGGGTGATGAGTGGTGCACGTCTCGTTGAGATCGATCCACTCGATTCATTGCCTGAGCATGGGGCAATAGCTTGACTGTTTGGCGGCACCAGCGTTGGGTCGGGCTCTTTTGTGGAGGGCGAAACTCTCCACACCTCCCGCTAGATGGTTACGCTGATCTAAGTTATGCCTCGGGCATGACTCAGAACCAGCCCTGTGCACGTGATCGTACCTCTCACCAGTGTGTGAGTCGACTTTGAGGTGAACCATGCAGCAGCCCGGTAAACCGATCCTGAAGAGTCCGCTGACTGGTGGTCCCAGAAAGCGCAGTGTGGGTACAAGGGGTATCCTGATTCTACTCGGATTGATCGTCGTCGGGGCGTTGACGATCGGGGGCATTGCCCTCTTTGCCCCTGTCCGGCTCGCGGTGGTCCACGAGTTGATGCTCAGCATGCTCCACGGAGGCGTCGTCGACAGTAGCGAGAAGACCTACGTTGATGGGTGTGTCATCACACGAGAGGGTGACACGGAGATCACGAAGGCGATCACCCGTACCCACCGCACGGTAACGTTTGGTGACGGATCAACACTCGAAGTGATCTTCAGCGGGGTACCGACACAGACGAACGTTTGTCCACAGTGAGTACTATCAGGCTGTGATCGCGCTCATGGGAGCCGTTCGGACGGACTGCCCAGGGGTGGATTGACAGTGAGGGCGTGAGGAGCGAAGGGGAAGGTTGGGCCATCATAGCGGAGGAGCCCCTCGTGCCAGACCGCCAAGCCAACGGCGGTGAGCCATGCGGCAACCGTACAGGCACGGCGGTAGGCGGTCGTATGGGCCAGGGGGGCTAGGGTCTGGAGCGCTTGAGCAATACCATTACGATCGATCCCGCCTGCGTCACGCATCATCGTGATCACCGTGCGGGTCGGTTCACGCTGAAGCAGGAGCCGACGCAGGTAGGTACGCTGCTCTACCCGGTGACTACGCACAAAGCCGCGGCCTAGGATCGTCAGACGGAGCTTGTCTGGGGTATCAAAGGCAACCAGGCCGAGAATCCGCGCCGCGTGGCTATAGTAGTAGCCCTGCCGCGACCCCTTCATGCCAATATAGGTTGCAATAGCCTCATTGGTGTAACGGCCCCGATCGATCGCTTCCGGCACCCGAGCAACATCCCAGAGCTGGTCTGCCTGGGGAATATCGGCAGTCTCTAGCTTCATGGAGTACCTCCTGGACACGATCGATAGAGCATGCTTAGCATCAATGTGATCATCTTGCGGTAGGTGCGGAGGGCAAGGCCATCCATGACGCATCTATGAACATCTGTTCCCTGGTGGACATAATACAACACCACGCATGAGTTTGTCAAGATAGCAACGACATGCCCTCCTCCCACCTCAGTGCAGGGTTGTATGGTGCCGAGCTTGCCACTGTTCACAGCTCAGGCGCATCTCGTAGAACTCAACCAGTGTCTCAAAGCGTTGACGCCGAAAGAAGGGGAGCAGATCGGCATAACGAGGGTCATCAAGTAGACGTAATGTTGGATCGCGTCCAGCACTACGCCACTCGCTTTCGAGGTACTGGAAACCAAGCTGCTCGTAGCAGCGCACCGCACGTCGGTTGAAGGCGGCAACATCGAGATACATGTATGTGAAACCGAGCGCGCCGAAGTAGTAGTCAAGGAAGAGGCTCAGCGCCTCCGTACCGAGACCCTGGCTAACGTAGGCCTGAGAGAGCGAAATACCCAGGCGTGTCGTACGCTCATCGGTATCTACTTCGCGTAGCGAAATGCGTCCAATCAGTCGATGCTGCAGATTATCGATCGCCCAGGTGTAGCGCTGGCTGCTCCAGCTTCGTCCAGAGAGATCATCATACAGCGATATACGTGCAAGGTTCCAGAGCGCACTGAATGGCTCGTGGTAACGTGGCCAGAGCTCCTGTGCGAGATTATCACCCCGCTGCCAGGGCCTCAGGATGACGCGCCGACCATAGAGTACGCGGGCCTGAGGATCATGAGACATACACCAACCTCGCTCACTGCTACTGCCGTGGTAGCAGGTAGTTCATCGACATCCATCCTTCTACCTGACGCCCATTCACCTCGGCGCGTACACGCAGCCATGGGATATTCCCCTCGATCCGTGGTCCCTCAAGCTTGCGTACGGCCGCTCCATTTGGCACCACAGTAATGATATTTGCAGCGTTCTGAGCATCAGGCTCGCGACGCAGATTCAGCCCTTCCACAATATTGACCAGGTAGATCTCGTCCCTAGGTTCGAAGAGATCGGTAAACCAACTGAAGAGATCGCGATCTCTAGGGAACAGGCTCGGCAGATCACGGGCCTGATTGGCGAGGCTGCTCGTCACCAGGTAGCTTGCCCCGGCTACAGCGACGATCAACGAGAGCATGACGAGCCAGCCGAAGAGGTTACGGCCCAGCCGCCGCTGTGGTGGCTTTCCACTCTTGGTTCCACGATTGGGACGGGGAGTGGCGCGTCGCTGGGTTACACGCTTGGGTGCAACGAGTGATGGTGCAGGCTGATCAGCGGCTGATAGGAGCGCTGGAGGCGCGGCCGTGGCACGTACCGTGCGCAGCGGCTGTGTCGTGGTACCCAACTCGCGCCAGAGCGTATCAAGTGCCACACCCAGGCTCTGCGCATCGGCAAAACGTTGCTCAGGCTGACGTGCGGTCGCCCGCCTGAGTAAGCTCTCGAGTGAGGGTAGGTAGAGGTTAGGGCGCGTCTGGCGGAGGGGGGGAATAGCCCCGCTCAGATGGGCAAGGGCAGTTGCCCGTGCATCGCTCCCATGGATTGGACGCTCGCCGGTGATCAACTCGTAGAGCAATAGGCCCAGCGCGTAGACCACACTCGCTGGGTGCGCAGGCTGACCCTCGCTCAACTCGGGGGCACGGTAGTGCGCGAGATCCGCCTGTAGTTCGCCGCTAGGGATCGACCAGTTCTCGATGAGCTTCACCTGCCCCTCGCCAACGAGGAAGACGTTGCTGCTGCTGATCGGTGGATGGTAGAGACCATCGGGGGTGCTGGGGCCACGCTGGCCCTGACAGAGCGCCACTGCTCCTACCAGTTGACGTACATAGAGCAGCGCCTGTTCTACCGTAAGGAGCCCTAGGGAGCTGAGGGGGCGACCGACACTCTGTTCGGTTACCGCAAATGGACGTCCGCCCACCTCACCACGGTCAAGGAGCTCCAGCAGGGCGGGGTGCGAGCGCTGGGCCATCTGCTCTGCTTCGGCCAGAAAGCGTCCCCGTAATCGTTGCTGATCCGCCGGCTCTTTGCGCATCAGGTAAAACAGCACCGGTCGTTGGACATGCTCATCAGTGGCAGCATAGACCGTTGCCAGGCGCGTAGAGCCAAGCTGCGCCGTGACGCGGTAGCGCCCCAGAAGCAACGGTGGGGATGGGGTCGAGTTTACGGGTACCTTATCACTCATAGCTCAGCCGGTAGCCATGGGCTGACCTGGTTACGAGGACTACGTTCTACAGTTCGTGGAATTATACCATCTCCATTGGTCGCCGTTCACCCCCTCCAGGCCGCAAACCGGCTTGACCAACAGTAGGGTAACTACGGGGGGGCCTGTACGGGTAGCGCCAGAAGGTCAGGCTGGCGCAGCCGAACGGAAGCCATCCCTAGCTGCCACGGTAGGTCGAGTAGGCCCACGGCGATGCAAGGAGCGGAACGTGGTAGTGAGCAGCCGGATCAGCAATAGCAAAACGGACGGGTACGAGATCAAGGAAGGGGGGATAGGGGAGATCGAGACCACGTGCGGTGAAGTAGGCCCCAAGGTGGAAATGGAGCTCATACACGCCTGCCCGCAGCGCGGCCCCCTCCAGCAACGGACGATCGCCACGACCATCAGTGTTGGTCACTACGGATGCCAGCAGCGTCACGGTAGAGCCATCGAGTTGGTAGAGCTCAACACGCATTCCAGCGGCAGGACGGCCAGCATGGGTGTCGAGCACATGTGTGGTCAGACGTCCGGTGGTACGGTCGGCGACCGCGTCGCACAGACGTAGCCAGGCAATTCGACTGATCTCATTGAGTGCGGTACGAATCTCTTCGTCGCGATTATGGTTCAGACGAATAGGGAAAGCTTTGAGTATAGCCTCTTTCTTGTTATCACGGGCACAGATCACGAAGGGAAAGCCAAAACGTTCGCGATAGGCCTGGTTATAGCTGGTAAAGCGGTCTAGCTCATCCGCACTGAGGGTCGTCAACTCGGCGGCAGCCTGCTCACGGGTCGACTCGGCCCCCAACTGACCGGCCAGAGCCATCCGGCCCGCCAGATCTGGATGGGCACGAATGAGTTCGATCTGCTCCGCCTCAGGGGCTGCGGTTACTACGCCAACCATGGCAGCGTGGAGCAACTCCAGTGTTGCGAAGGGGCGCTGCTCCCAGGCCGCTGCGGCAATCCAGGGTGAGTGTTCAAAAACATGGCCAACCGCACCGACAAAACCCTCACGATCGAGTTGGTTGAGCATGCTGAGTTGTATGGGCATGGCTACTCCTAGGCATCGCGGACACTCATCAGGGGTTTCTTCCTCATGGTAGAATCCATCGGTGCCACCTTCAGTTAGTGATGCTCCCGAAAGGATACTTGTCACGTTTCAAAAAATGTTCTTAGTACAAATAACGCCGCCTAACCCCCGCGTGCAGTGGACTTTGCTCCGCAAACGGCGCAGAGCAAAGCCACTAACGCAGGCCGTTGGGCGCTCCCCTTGGCAGCCATCCTGTGCGCGAGGGCTGCCGCCTACTCGTCGAGCACGCATCCACCGCTTTGAGCAATGGCTGCCTCTATTTCCTGTGCTTGCGGGAAAACGTGGTACGATAGGAAACGTTGGAGGCGTCCCTGCGGCTCTCACAGCGCTGCTTTCGATATGCTTGCTGTACATACCGTGCTCCTTGCCCATCCGCTCCATCCTTGCTATCATGGTTCTGTACGACAGCTGTTCTTGCCATTCATCGTTAACGAGGAGGCAGTTCCGATGTCCGCACAACCCCGCCAGTATCTTACTATCGACGACTATCTCACGCTTGAGCGCACGAGTCCACAAAAGCACGAGTATTATGCTGGCGAGATCTTTGCCCTTGCCGGGGGAAGCGTAGCCCATAACCTAATTGCAACCAATATCATAGGTATGCTCTATAACCAGCTACGCCGCCGTCCCTGTACCGTCTACGCAAGCGACCTTCGTGTCAAGATCCCTGCGACGGGTTTATACACCTATCCCGATATTGTCCTGGTTTGTGGTGAGCTCCACTTCGAGGATGACCATCAAGATACCCTGCTCAACCCAATGGTCATTATCGAAATTCTATCACCATCTACCGAAAACTATGACCGTGGCAAAAAGTTTCAGAATTATCGCACAATCCCATCATTTACCGACTACCTACTTGTTAATCAAAATAATCAGTATATTGAGCACTACCAACGGCAAAGCAACTACCAATGGTTACTCTCGGAATACAAAACAGCTGATGCACGCATGCACATTGTGTCAATAGATTGTACACTCCTACTCGAAGAAGTGTATGAAAAGGTTGTCCTTGTCCCAGAGACAGCGGCTGAAACCGAAACTGAATGACATCTTCCAAAACAGAGCTTTGCGCCCAACAGTGTGTCCACGCGGACTCGTCCCACAGTTGTGCTACAACGTCTCAGTATAAGCAGTGGCTCTTGGCTTCGGCGACGCATCCTCTCTGGGGCGAGCCGGTGGCGCTGGCGTTGGGCGGACGCGAATCGGGAGGAGACGAGAAATCTATGTCCAAGGCTCGATGGAGCAGAAGTCCGAACGCTGCGGCGCTACTGGGTGGGCTCTGCCTTCTACCGTTCGTCGTCGCGAATGCGATTGTGGCCAACCGGATCGAACCATTCTTTTCGTTCATCAGACCGGGTCAACACACGAGCCCGTTCGAGTATCTCCTTCTGGCAACCGTTCTTGCGTTCATCGTGGCCGGGGGCTTCATTGCAGCACGTCCACTGTTCGATAGGAGCGCTCCGCCGAGTCTGCGGACCTACATTCTCAACGGTGCCGTCGGCGCACTCATGCTGGCCATATTCTTGATTCTGTCGGTCGAACTTGGTAGTGAGATCTACCGGTGTGACATTCTTCGTATTCCAAACTGCGACTAAGGCATGCTTCAGTTTCGGCTGCGCCGGCTTGACACGCTGGCGGCACCAGGGCTGGGTTGGTTGTTTTTGTGGAGGGCTTCGCCCTCCACACCTCCCGGAAGCGTGTCAAGCTGGTTTGAA
>CAIWUD010000600.1 GCA_903915775.1 uncultured Chloroflexota bacterium
CGGACGAGACCGAGGTCAATCGCGTACTGGATGTCGTCGATCGTTGTGGCGCGATCCATCTCGGTACCCTGCAGCATCGGTTCGACCACACGGCGCACGCGGGGCTCGCGGAGCTTATCGGCTAGTTGGTCAAGGTGGGTGACGCGGCGCAGGATGAGCCGCTCCTTCGCCTGCCGGATCTGGGGGGCGTCGATGGCTCGGCTGCGGTCGCGTCCCTCCGCCATCTCCCAGGTGGTCTCGTAGGCGAGGGCGTTGACGAGCCAGGGCTGACCTTGGGTCAACTCCCAGACGAGGGCGCGAGCTGCAGGCGTGAAGATCTGACCCGTCTCCTGAGTATGCTCGGCGAGGAGGGTTTCTACCTCGGGTTGGCTGAAGTCGCCGAGGCGCAGCGACTTGGCTTTGATGTTGAAAGCGCTGCCCCCAGTGATGACGCTCTGCTCACGGGCGGAGTGGATGCGGTAGTCCTGGAGGTCGCGCACGCCGCAGAGCAGCACGCTCTGGGGGAAGGCGTGGGGGCGGGTGGGGTAGCCCGCGCGCAGTTGGCGCAGCAGGGCAATGAGCGTATCGCCGATGAGCGCATCGACCTCATCGAGGAGCAGGACGAGGGGTTTATCGGACTGCTGGCACCAGCGGGTGAGGAAGGTCTCGAGTTGCGCAGTGGCGGGGATAGTTGCACGTACGCTGTGGGCAAGCTCGAGGGCCTGGGGGTGCTGGAGTTGCTGTTCTAAGCCCATAGCAATCTTCCAGACCACATCGGCGATACCGAGCTCAAGCTGCTCGCGGGCTGCCTGGGCGGTCTCGATATTGGCGTAGACGCACTGGTAGGTTCCTTCGCGGTTGAGCAGGTCGGCCAACGCGAGGAGACAACTCGTTTTCCCGGTCTGGCGCGGGGCGTGGAGCAGGAAGTACTTCTTCTGGGCGATCAGCCCACGGATCTCTTCGAGGTTGATGCGAGTGAGCGGGGATAGGCAGTAGTGATCTGAGCAGTTGACCGGACCCTCGGTGGTGAAGAAGCGCATAGCGTACCTCCAGGCGTGGCGCGATCACGGCTATGCACAGCATACCATAGGCGTGGGGGACAGCCATGGGTGGGGCTCCACCAGTGGCCTACCCCAAAGGCGAATACTCACGATCGGCTTGACCCAAACCCTAACGGTATTGCTGCAGTACGTTAGGCATGCTTCAGTTTCGGCTGCGCCGGCTTGACACGCTGGCGGCACCAGGGCTGGGTTGGTTGTTTTTGTGGAGGGCTTCGCCCTCCACACCTCCCGGAAGCGTGTCAAGCTGGTTTGAAACATGCCTTAGCACATCATTGAAGGGCGGCGCCCTCCACCCCTCAAGCTAGGCAGGCATGGATCGCCGCAGCGACCGTCTCAACCTCACTACGGCGCAACTCCGGGTAGAGTGGCAGCGAGAGGATACGCGAGGCGAGGGCCTCGGTCACTGGCAACGCCGCGGGCCGGTAGCCCAAGTGTTGGTAGGCTGGCTGCAGATGGGTCGGCAATGGGTAGTGAATATCAGAACCGATACCCTGGGCACGTAGGTAGTGTTGGAGCTCATCCCGCCGATCGCTCATCAGCACAAAGAGGTGGTAGACATGGCCAGCCTCGTCAGCGGGTAGCTGGAGCGGCAGTCCGGCCAGGAGCTCGCGGTACCAGGCGGCCCGCTCGGCGCGTGCGCTATTCCAGGCTGGTAGGTGGGGGAGTTTGGTGCGCAGCGCAGCAGCCTGGATCGCATCGAGGCGCGAGTTGCGCCCACCGGGTAGGCTCGTGACATACTTCTCACCCCAGCCATACATGCGCAGCTGCCGCAGGCGTTCAGCGAGCTCAGGGTCGTTGGTCGTTACGGCACCGGCATCACCCAGCGCGCCAAGGTTCTTCGACGGGTAGAAGCTAAAGCAGGCCAGATCGCCAATCGCCCCTGCGCGCCAGATCTGATCGTCGTGGTGCAACCAGGCCCCGTGGGCCTGCGCAGCATCCTCAATCACGGCTAGACCGTAGGCTTTGGCGATGGCACAGATAGCGGGCATCGGGGCCATCCGCCCATAGAGGTGAACGGGCATGATCGCCCGGGTATGTGGGGTGATAGCTGCCTCGAGCAGGTTGGGGTCGAGGTTATGGGTTTGGGGATCCACATCGACAAAGACGGGCCGCGCACCGACCTGCAGAATAGCCGCAGCCTGGTAGATGCATGCGTTCGCGACGGTGATTACCTCAGCGCCAGGGCCAACTTCGAGGGCAGCCAGCGCCAGGTAGAGCGCCTCGAAACCACTAGCAACGCCCACACAGTAGCGTGCACCACACAGAGCGGCGAAATCGTCCTCAAAGGCGCGAACCTCTTCGCCGAGGATATACCAGCCACCCAGGGCCACCCGGCTTAGAGCCTCAACAAGCTCTGGGGCGAGCTGTTGCGCCTGGCGCGCCAAGTCGCCGAAGGGGATACGTAGTGCACTCATAGTTCATCCAGAGATCATCAGCGGGGCGGCTCAGCAAGGCGTGCAGTGAGCCAGGATTGAATCTGTCGCAGCCCATCAGGGTGGATGGTGTGGCCAACCGGATATTCGTGGTAGCTGTGGCGCACGGGCATGCCCCTCAACACCTCTTGCGTCTGGTGGGCTGCCGCCACCGGGATGATCTCGTCATAGGTGCCGTGCATCTGGATGATGGGTAGCCCGGCAAGGGCTGGGGAGGGTATCGGCGGCACTACGGCAGGATCGAGATACCCACTGAGGGCAATCACCCCCGCGATCAACTCCGGTCGGTTCATCGCCAGGGCAAGGCTCATGATCGCACCCTGGCTGAAGCCGAGCATGTAGGTACGGCGCGGATCGCTCCCCAGACGTTCCGGGAGTGACGTGACGAAATGGTCGAGGAGGGTGAGCGCCTCGGCACGGCTCACGGTGTCAGGAACCAGGCGCCCTGGCGTACCACTCAGATGGTACCAGGCGAAGCCACCCCAGGAGAGTGGCAGGGGGGCACGGGCACTCACAATGTGGAGGTGCGGATCGACATACTCGGCGAGATCGAACAGGTCGTGCTCATTTGACCCATAGCCGTGCAGCATGAGCAGCAGCGGGGGCGGCTGATCGCCAACCAGTTGCGGTTTACGCTCAATCGTGTGAATAGTGGTAGCCATAAGCTCCGTTCAAGGTTCGTAACCGAGTTGCGGCAGTCGCCGCTACCCCGTGGCGGGGGTATGAGGGCCTGCAGCCCACCATCAGGGAATCACAAGCTCCTGACCAATACGCAACGTATCAGCCTGCTCTGCGGTCATGCCATTCGCCTGCAACAGGTCAGCAACACTCACGCCGAAACGCTCGGCGATGGCACGAAAGGTATCGCCATCCTGAACCGTATAGCGCTGCGATCCGGTGACAGGTTGTGGTGTAGCCGTCGGCGCTGGGGTAGCGCTCGGCTCTGGTGATGGTCGCGGGGTAAGGGTGGGGAGCGGCGGGAATGTCGTAGCCTGTTCAGACGGATACTCCTCAACCGGTATCAGGTTATCGGTACGGCGTGAGCTTGGCTCGAGCAGGGTCAAGTCACCGACACGTAGCGCGCCGATATCGGCCCGGGCGAGGACTAGGGCACTCGCGATCGCACTGACACACAGGAGCGCCGTACCAACGGCGAGCCCACGCTCACCGAGGTAGGCCCCGAGCAGGCGCAAGAGGAGCGCCCCCGGCAGGGGGAGGATCAGGGCCACAAAGAGCAGCGTATAGACAAGCGTTTGCGCCATGGTGAACCTACTGGTTGGCCAGTTTGGCTATCGTCACCCCATCACCGCCATCACGGCCACCATGGCTAAACGAACTGACCAGCGGGTGAGACTGGAGCAGATCGCGCACAACCTGGCGCAGGGCGCCACTCCCCTTGCCATGAATGAGGCGTACCTCGTGCAGGCCAGCCAGGTAGGCATCGTTGAGGTAGCGGTCGAGTCGATCGGCCACCTCGTGGGCACGCCAACCCCGCATATCGAAGGTCATCGAAACATCGGGTACCGCTGGTAGGCGCACGGTACGTTCAGCTTTCGCTTCATAGCGTGGCTGGGCCGGCGGGGCACCCTTCTCGCGACTGAGCTCACCGAGCCCAACGTTCATGCGGAAACCGCCCACCTGAACAGTTGCCTCGCGCTCCTCTGCATCAAGGGCAACGATCTCGCCACGGAGACCAACCGAGCGTACCATCACCGCATCACCAACCTGAAGCGGGCGTGGTGCCTGGGGCGTGGGTGGAAGAGGCGGGGCTGCTGTGGCGCGCAGCTGCTTCACCTGCTCGGCTGTGGCAACCATGCGCTGCTCTGCCTGCTCGAGCCATTGGCGCGAGATAGTCACGCTGCGGAGATCATCGCGCAGCCGTCGTAGCTGGCCACGTGCCTCACGCAACTCCTCTTCGAGCTCGCGCTCTGCTGCTGCCGCCGCCGCCTCACGCTGCTCCTGGAACTCGCGTAGTTCACGCTCAAGCCGATTCCGGTACTTCTCAGCATCTTCACGCAGCTCCTCGGCACGGGCAAGGGCCGCAGAAGCGGCTTCCCGCTCGCGATGGATCCCAGCCAGGAGATCCTCCACTGCAGCATCATCACGAGCGATGGTCGTTCGCGCGCGCTCGACGAGCAGCGGATCCAACCCCAAGCGACTAGCAATCGCCAGGGCATTCGAGCGACCAGGCAGCCCGATACTCAAGCGGTAGGTAGGCGCCAGGGTCTCAACATCAAACTCTACCGAGGCATTCTGGACACCGGGCGTCGTGTAGGCAAACGCCTTCAACTCGGCGTAGTGGGTTGTGGCCACACCCAGCACCCCAAGCTCCAGGAGCCTCCCGATGATCGCCCGTGCCAGGGCTGCCCCCTCAATCGGATCGGTACCAGCCCCAAGTTCATCGAAGAGCACCAGGGCAGCTGTCGGTGCGCTGCCCAGCAGGGCCCACGAATCGGCGGCCTGGAGCTCAGGCGACGGAGGCTGCTCCTCCAGGGCGCCGAGCACCCGAATGATGGTACGCATATGGGAGGAGAAGGTCGAGAGACTCTGCTCGATACTCTGCTCATCACCGATATCGGCGAACATCTGCCCGAAGATAGGGAGCCGTGCCGGTAGTGAGGCGGGGATATGCAGCCCAGCCTGGGCCATGAGGGCAAGGAGTCCGGTCGTCTTCAGGGCCACCGTCTTCCCACCGGTATTTGGTCCGGTGATCAACAGCAGGCGAAAGCTCCCTCCCAACCAGATCGTTGTGGGGACCACGCGCTGCGGATCAAGCAGGGGGTGGCGCGCCTCGGTAAGGAGCAGAGGGGCCCCATCGCGATCCAGGGGATCGTCACTCAGGCTCGCCCCGGGCTGCCAATCGCTCAACGTGGGGGCAACTGCACGGAGATCAGCAGCATACCGGGCGCGAGCAAAAGCGAGATCGACCTCGGCAACCGTCGCAACGGCCGCACGAATCTCTGGCGCCACTGCACCGATGCGATCGGAGAGGGCGGCCAGGATACGCTGAACCTCCTCCTCCTCGGCGGACTGCAGTTCACGCCAGCGGTTGTTGAGCTCTACCGTGGCCAGTGGCTCGATATAGAGCGTCGCGCCACTACTCGACTGGTCGTGAACGAGCCCACGCACATCTTTACGATGGCTCGCCTTCACTGGCAGCACGTAGCGTCCACTGCGCACCGTAATAATTGGCTCCTGCAGCGCTCCACCCACGGTCGAGGAGCTGATCATCTGCTGGAGTTTCTCCTGCAGCCGGGCAAAGGCGACGCGGATCTCACGCCGCAGGCGTCCGAGTTCGGCACTCGCCTCATCGAGCAACTGACCATCATCACCAATCGCGCGGATAATCTCATCTTCGATCGGTGGGAGGAGGGGAAGCAGTGCACCAAGCTCAATCAGGAGCGGGTAGCGATCCCGCTCGAGACGCGAGAGGCGCGTACGTAGTACGCGCACACTCGCCAGGGTCGCGGCGAGCTCAAGCAGCGAAGGAGCATCGAGCACACCACCACGGGCGGCGTGATTAGCTGCTCGGCGCACATCACGTACCCCACCGACGGAGCTATCGGGCATGGCTACCAGCAAGGCCCGTGCCTCACTGGTGAGATTGAGGGCACGCTGAACATCAGCCCTGATCGTCGCAGGCTGAAGCTCCAGGGCGCGCTCACGCGAGGCTGAAAAGGCGGTATAACGGGCGAGTTGCTCACGAATTTTGGAAAACTCGAGCGTCTCGAGCGTCTGTGCTGCGATGCTCATAGGGATCGTTGGTTGGCCAACAGCTTTTCAGAGCGATCCATTGGCGGAAAAGAGGAGATTAGCTCCATTCGGCAGGATAGGATCGAGGTAGGTATAGATAAGGGGTAGAATAACCTTGGAGAAGTATTGAATGATCACTGAGTTGGCAACACTGTCGCCGAGGAGCTGAAACATTGGCAACTCGATCTCACGGCCACCACGCACCATGAGCAGATTCCAGAGCAGATCGCCGATGATGCCCACGAGGATAGCACCAAAGGCTATCCCAAGGAGGGTTCCCCCAATACGGTCGATATACTCAAGCGTACCTGGCAGCTTGGTATAGCGAAAGGTGTAGAGACCGGCGAGGGAGATGAGCAGGAAGGCGACACCATGGACTAGCGCAAAGGCGATATACTGTCCTACAATACGCGGTAGTTCGAAGCGCCGCACGAAGAGCTCACCCAACGGTGCATAGTAAAGGCTGGCAAGAACGGTCGCAAGGTAGAGGGCTACAATCAAGATGATCAGACGGATCATCCCCTGAAAGAAGCCAATTGCCAGTGCTACAAAAAAGAGTAGGGCGAGCAGAATATCCATACACTACACTGGTATCGCGAACCAAACATCCATAGAATTATAGCATAAGGCCCGGTTTCGCACCGGTGTGACTGTTTCCGTACCGGTTCACACTTCTCCTAGAGCGAGGGCATCTCACCCTGGTAGCCCCTCCCTGTAAGGGCAACCCCCTGTGGTTGCCCTGCCGCTGGCTTACCCCGATCGTGAACAGGTACCCGTTTCCAGAAACAGCGAGCAGGCGCTCGGTGATCCCAGGTTAGGGTGAGGCCTGGGAAGGCGAGGAGGGCTTCGCCCCCACAAAAGGACCCAACCCAGGTAGGACTATCGCCTCGACCTCCGCGAGCAGAGCGGGTTGTAGGGCAACGGACCTCAAACAAGCGTATAGACAGCAAAGAGCAGCAGCATCCCATGAAGAGCTCGTTCCCACGATCTGCAGCCGACCAGGTTGACTCAACGCACACCAGTGGCGTAGCAGAGGCATCAACGACCGCTCTCGCCCCTCACGAGGTACGCCGCGCCCTGCGCATTTCGGTCGTTGAAGGTGCGGTTGCCACCGTTCACATCTCGATCACGGGGGCAATTGGGGGCAGCGTCTTTCTCACCGGCTTCGCCATGCTCCTTGGGGCAAATAGCTTTCAGCTCGGCATCCTTGGTGCCCTCCCCTTCATCGGACAGCTGACCCAGTTCGTGGGCGCCTATCTGGAAGAGCGCGTAGGCAATCGTCGCAACCTGGTGCTCTACGGCGCACTATCGGCACGGATGATCTGGGCGCTCCTCCTCTCTCTCCCCTTTCTCAGCTTCCTCCAGGGGGCACAACTGCTCGTCTTCCTCATTGGTCTCGGGCTCACCTACGCGCTGAACGGTATTGCGGGCAACGCCTGGATGAGTTGGATGAGCGATCTTGTCCCACCACACCGCCGGGGCAGCTACTTTGGGTTGCGCAACACCATCGCCGCGGTTGCCGCCATGGCCAGCACCTACCTCGCCGGTCGCACGCTCGATCAGTTCCGTGAGCAGAGCAATGAGCCGCTTGGCTACGCGGTCATCTTTGGCGTAGCAGTGCTCGCTGCCCTTGGTGCAGCGCTCCTCATCGCGCAGCAGGCTGAACCGCCGCTGCAGACCCATGCACGGGTGAGCCTAACCGAAATGTTCGGTGCGCCACTCCGTGATCGTTCGTTTCGCAACTTCGCTGCGACCGCCCTGGGGTGGGCCATCGCAATTGGTATCGCGACCCCTTTCTTCAACGCCTATGGCCTCGCCAACCTCAAGCTCAGTTTTGCCACCATGAGCCTGATGAGTGTTGTGACCAGTGCGGTCTCACTGGTCTCGGGACCATTGGCCGGGCAGTTGCAGGATCGTTTTGGCTACCGCATCACCGTTGTAGGCTGTGCCCTTGGCACCGTGATCCTTCCCTTAGGCTGGGTATTCGCAACACCAACCAACCTCTTCCCCCTCTGGCTCAATGTCATCTTTGCCGGTCTCTTCTGGCCCGGACTGAACCAGGGTCTCGCGAATATCTTGATGGAGCGAGCGCCGGCCACTTCACGGGGTGCGGCCATTGCCGCCTACGGGGCGCTCACCGGCTTCGGGACCCTGGCTTCCGGCATCTTGGGTGGGATCATCGCTTCCCTGGTCGTTGATGCACAGATGGCGATCGGCCCGGTCACAATCACTGGGTTTGGGTTCCTCTTCCTTCTCACCGTTCTAGGGCGTGCAATCATGGTGCCAATCTTCTGGCGTACGCTCTAGGACCTTGTTTCCCCATAGGCAGGTGTCATGCGTATCCTGATGGTGAGTGATGTCTTTCCGCCTTACGGGAAGGGTGGGGCCGCCTGGAGCAGCCATGCGCTGGCGCGTGCCCTACTCGCCCGTGGCCACCAGGTGAGTGCCATTGTCCCGGTAGGCGGGGCTCACGGTACTACGTTCAGCGACACCGAGGGAGTAGCGACCCTCGCAATGGGTTACTGGGCGCCGCGCCTGCCCATCCTGCAGAACTACTTCCGACACGAGCGGCTCTGGGGCACGTTAGCCCAGGTGATCTGTAGCGAGGCCCGGCGCGGTGCGCGACCCGATCTCATCCATGCCCAGCATGTCCAGTCGGCGCCCGCAGCCGTGCTCGCCGGTCGAGCACTCGGACTGCCCGTTCTGGTCACCGTCCGCGACCACTGGCCCTGGCACTACTTTGCCACCGGTCTCCACGGCGATCGGGTTCCCCTCCCCGGATCGAACTGGGCCACCATCGCCACCGAACTACCGGCCCGGCTGGGGCCAATTCGTGGGGCGCTGGCGATTGCGGCTACGCCCTACATGCTGGCCCATATGCGCCGCCGTGTCGCCTACCTGGCCCAGGCCGATGCGGTGATCGCCGTCAGCAGCTACATTGCCCAGCGTCTGGCCCCGATCGTGCCTGCGCCTCGGATCCACGTATTACCCAACATGGTTGATAGTGCGACAAACAATGATCTGGCCGCAACACCACCCCAGATGACGTGGCAGGGGAGGTTGCTGCTCTTCGCGGGAAAGCTGGAAGCCAACAAGGGTGCTGGATTGCTACCAGCCATCTTTCGTGCCCTGCAGCAACAGATGCCCACGGGTCTCCCCCCCTTCACCCTCGTCATCGCCGGGGATGGTGCCCTACGCAAGGGGCTGCAGACCGAACTCGACGCCCTGGGAATCATGACGATCTTTCTCGACTGGGTTGGGCATACCGAGATGTTGCGGCTGATGGCCCACTGCGACCTGCTGCTCTTCCCTTCGCAGTGGGGAGAACCGCTGAGCCGCGTGTTGCTGGAGGCGTCGGCCCTTGGGGCACCAATTATCGCCATGCCGACCGGGGGAACCGCCGATATTATCCATGACGGTCTGACTGGGCTCCTGGCGACAACCCCACAGCGTTTTGCGGCACGGATGGCCGAGTTGCTCACCGATGAAGCGGCACGCAAGCGGCTAGGTAGTACGGCGCGCCAGATGGCACGCGCCCGCTTCGATCCCGTAACCCTCATCCCGCGCTACGAAGCGCTCTACGCCTCACTCCTCTCGCCCGCTCAGTTGGCTTCAAAGCGCTCGAAGGCCAACCCATAGCTGCGTGTCGGCACATCACCAAGGCGCTGTGGCCAGGCCCCGGTGATCGCACGTGTAATCTTGCCCGCATGCTCGTGGCAATTCTCGATGAAGAGCGTGTAGCGCTGCTGAATCCCCGCAGCCACCGTTCCCGCCAGGTAGACCCCCGGCACCGAGCTCTCCATCGTCTCTGGATTGAAGGCTGGTACGCGGTTGGGGCCGTATAGCGTGATCCCAAGTTGCTCCAGCAGGCTCTGGTCGCCACGGAAGCCTGTACAGAGGAGCACAAAATCGGTAGCATGCTGCCGAGGCGCTCCGCCACTGGTGGGGCAGAGCTCGACGGAGCCCGGATGGATCGCCAGCGGAACCGTTTCAGGAAGAAAGCCAATGGTTCCAGCTTCAATCTGGGCCATCAGATCGGGTAACAGCCAGTGCTTAATGCGCCGGTCATCGAAGGTCGCCCGTCGGTAGCTGAGGGTCACCTGCGCACCGGCACGCCAGCAGCGCAGGGCCGCCTCGACGGCCGAATTCTTGCCGCCGACAATCAGGAGGCGGCGACGAAAGTAGTCGTGAGGGTCACGGAAATAGTGGGAGACATGGGGCAGATCTTCGCCGGGAATGTTGAGACGCAACGGCTGCTGCATATCCCCAATTGCCAGCACCACCCGTCGCGCCGTGTAGGTTGCCGGCCCGGTGAGTGGTGCCGTAGTAATGGTGAAGTGGTTTGCGACACGGGTAAGCTGCACCACCGGTTCGTAGCTCTGGATCGGCAGATCAAACTGCTCGACAACGGCCCGTAGGTAGGCCAGATACTCTTCACCAGTCGTGCGCTGCTGATGGTTGTTCGGGATGGGCACACCAGCAATAGCAAGGCGTTCACTCGTGCTGAAGAAGTTGGTATTGCGTGGCCACCAGGTCATGGTGTGGCCAATCTGTCCGGCATCAAACTGAATGGTGCGCACACCGACAAGGCGCAAACAGACCGCGAGCTCAATACCGATCGGTCCGGCTCCAATAATTGCGACCTCGTATGGGGAAGAGTGAGTCATAGAATCTTTGCCTTTGGAACATGCGTCGATACAACCATGATAGCGCATCTGGCGGTAACTGTTCACCGTTGGGGTAAGCCAACGGTAGGGCAACCACGGGGGGTTGCCCATACGGGGGGGTACCAGGAGGGTGAGACGCCCTCGCTCCAAGAGCAGGGTGAATAGTTACATCTAGTAGGGTTGCGTTGCCGGATAGTCACTGCACGTACGTGAACTATGCCCTCCGATCACTCCTCGTAGGCGCTACCATGACAGAAACGTGCGCTTGCACACTAGCCAGAGGAGGCACGCCATGGGTGGTTTATCGGCTCTGTTACGTGCTTCACGGGTTCCTGCGGAGCAGGAGGTACGCTACTACATGCGTACCCCGGCGGTCACGATCAACCTTGCTGCACCGTTAAGTGATGCCCTGGCCCTCATGCGCGAGCATGACATCCGTCGGCTACCCGTGGTGATTGACACGGGTGAGTTGCGCGGTATCATTACGCAGGGCGATATCCGCGGTGCGGATGTCATGCGCGTTGCTGGTCTTGATCCCCTCGACATCGCCCAGGCCCTGCGCCAAGTCAAGGTCTACGAGGTTATGACCGAGAATCCGATTGCCATTACCCCCGAGACCGGGCTACGCGAGGCGGCACTGCTGATGATCGAGAACAAAGTTGGTGGCTTGCCAGTCATCGACGAGCAGCATCAAGTTCTTGGTATCATTACCGAGAGCGATCTCTTCGAAACGCTGGTCCAGCAGCTTGACCGTGGATCTGAGGCCCATACGCCGTGAGGGCTCTTGCGGGCCTTGGCCCAAACTCCGCCGGGGGGCCAAGGCCTGCAAGACGATCGCGTTTCGGAGTCTACGGGAGCCAGAGGTTCCGTGCAGCATAGTTGAGAGAAACGCCAAACCATGGAGATCGAACTCACCGCCGAACAAGAGTTGATCCGGCAGACCATGCGCGAGTTTGCCACGCGCGAGATCGCACCCCTGGCGCGCCATGTTGATGAGACGGGCGAATTTCCCGCGGCAACCTTCGCCAGGATGGCACAACTCGGTCTCTTGGGCCTCCCCTTTCCTGAAGCCTACGGCGGTGCTGGTGCCGATAGTGTCAGCACGGCGATCGCGATCGAGGAGGTGGCGCGGGTCTGTGGTTCGACCGCGCTCATCTACGCAGCGCACCTTGGGCTTGGCTCGGCCCCCATCTTCATGTTTGGCAGTGAGGCGCAGAAGCAGCGCTTCCTGCTTCCCGCAGCCCGAGGTGACTACCTGGGGGCCTTTGGGCTCACCGAGCCGCACGCTGGCTCAGATGCGGGTGCCACACGTACCAGTGCAACGCTCGACGGTGACGAATGGGTCATCAATGGCCAGAAGATGTGGATCACCAATGCGCCCCTGGCTGGCCACATTATCGTCACCGCCGTCACCGATCGCGAACGAGGCAAGCGGGGTATCTCGGCGTTCATCGTTCCTCGCGGCACGCCAGGGCTCAGCTTTGGGAAGCATGAAGCGAAGATGGGGTTACGCGGATCAGTCAGTACTGCGGTACTCTTGGATGGCGTCCGGGTACCACGCGACTATCTGCTTGGTGAGCGTGGGCAGGGCTTCATCCAGTTCCTTGAAGTGCTCGATGGTGGACGTATCGGCATCGGCGCTATGGCGTTGGGTCTGGCGCAGGGCGCCTACGACACCGCCGTGCGTTACGCCCGTGAGCGTGAAGCCTTTGGGCGGCCGATTGGCGCCTACCAGTCCGTGGCCAACATGATCGCCGACATGGAGGTGGGGATCAGCACCGCACGGCTCGCGGTCTACCAGGCCGCCCGGCTGAAAGATCGGGGGCTGCCCATCACCCGTGCCGCTGCCGTGGCGAAACTCTACGCCTCGGAAGTCTCTGAGCGGGTCTGCCGTGATGCCATTCAGGTCCTTGGTGGCTATGGCTACAGCCAGGAGTTTCCCGTCGAGCGTATGTACCGCGACACGCGCCTGCTCACCATCGGCGAGGGCACCTCGGAGATTCTGCGCGGGGTGATTGCCCACTCGGTGCTTGGGTTGCGCCCGGCATAAGTTGATGGTTGGCGCATTGATGTGGGGTGTGGTGGGCGCTGCCCAGCCTACCCCACAATGTTTGTGCGCCCACGGCAAAGCCGCAACCCATCCCTGTGCTATAATGCCAAAGATGGCGACGATAATCCCATAGCGGGCCGCGCGGCCCGAAGCCCTATGCGCTGCCCCTTTTGTCACTACCCCGATACTGATGTCATCGATACCCGTAAACTTGGTGATGGCGAGATCATTCGCCGTCGTCGTAAGTGTCGGACCTGCGGGCGTCGCTTTACCACCTACGAACGCATCGAAACGGTGAGTCTTACCGTGGTAAAGAAGGATGGCGCACGCGAACCGTACGATCGCGAGAAGCTCATGCGGGGAGTACGGACGGCCTGCTACAGGCGTCCCGTTGCTGCAGCGCAGATCGAGCAGTTGGTGAATGATGTGGAAAGCGCCATCATGGCTACTGATGATCAGGAGATCAGCAGTACCGCGATTGGTGATGAGGTGATGCGCCACCTGCGGACGCTTGACGAGGTTGCCTACATTCGTTTCGCCTCGGTCTACCTGTCGTTCGCCGATATCGGCAAACTACGTGAGGCAGTCGATGAGCTGCTTGACAACTCGTAAGCGACACCGGGAGCCTCTGAGACACTACTGGGCTGGTTTGGGCGGGTATGGCTTGCCCAAGAATTCTCTTTTCATCGCGGCAGTGTGTAGCGAAGCCACATAAGGGTCTATTCATGAGTGTTGATACTTCACCTGAGCAGCGCAACCAGGGCGGAGCCGGAGTGGGCACGAAACTCAGCCTTGGCCAGCGTCTCAGCAACGAATTTCGTCAGGTAGAGTGGGGGATCACGCTGCTGCTTGCTGCGGCGATGGCCCTCGTCTGGTGTCTGCTCTTCCTGGGTAGCAGCATCCTGCAGGTATTGGCTGGCATCGTTCCCGTGATGGCGGGCCTCTTTCTTGGTCGACGGGTCAAGGGTGCCTGGCTCACCCATGGGCTGCTCCTTGGGCTGATCGGCTTCTTGTTTGGTCTGATCCTCGTGGTAATCTACGGTCTGCTGGGACAGAATGGCCTCCTGCCGATGCCAGTACTCCAACTCTCCGCTGATGCCCCACCAACGACGGCTAGCCTGAGTGAGCTCCTCTTTTTCTACACCACCTTCTCACTCTTCGCCCTCATC
>CAIWUD010000601.1 GCA_903915775.1 uncultured Chloroflexota bacterium
AGGCACGCATGGTCGAACTGGGTGAGCAGGTGCTGAGCTACCTGGCTGAACGGCAGCTCACCCCGTCGATCGATGGTCGCTTTGAACGTGCCTTTCGCGACTACGTACAGGCCACGATCAGCGTTGATGGAACGATGCTCTGCCCGGCAGAAGGGCTCCGCGAGCGCTTTAGCCGTGAGATAGTGCAGTACAGTGAGCGGAAGGCCTCGAATAAGGTACAGTGCTCCCTCTGCTCGTCACCCTACGAGGCACGGCCACAAGACAAGAGCGAAGTGCTCTTCAAACCGCAGCAGTACAGCAACAAGAGCCGCCTGGACACGGCGACGGTGGTACGTGGCATCTGTCCGATCTGTGCCCTCGAGCTGATGCTGCGCCAGGTTCAGCAGGGCATGCGCGCAGGATCGGCACAGGACGAACGGCCCATCACCCTCTGGCTCTATCCGACCTACTTCTTCACGGCTGAGACGGCTGGAATCGTACGCGAATGTATCAACCAGCTGCGTGACCTCAACCTACGCGACATGATCAACCACCTGGATCGAGCCGCGTTCAATCTCACGACCCTCGCAAGCTACGACACCTTTGTTGCCTTAGATACGAAAGGGGAAGAAGAGCCGAGCGGAACGACCTACACGCTGCGTAAAACGACCTTTTCAGAGCGAGACCCCGCGTCACTCTTCTTCTTCACCCTCCGCCCAGCGATGAAGAATCCAACGGAGACCGATGCATGGATCATCCCCCTCTTCTATGCGCTCGCGCTACCACTGCTGCTCGACCTCAACATTGTTGTGAGCGCATCATTTGTGCCGATCTTCAGCAGCGGTGCCGAGTTTCGCGGAACGACGATCATTGATGCGCCCCACAGCTTCACCACCTACATCCTAGATGGAGACGAGCTACGGCTCGATCAGCTTGAAACGCAGCTCTGGCGCCTCCTCCGCCTCTACCAACTCCATCTGGATGTCTTTGCCAGTGCCACCGACTTCAACTGGGGGCTGCTCAACAGCGTCGCCAAAGAGATCGCCACCGACCCCTTAGCCGTCTTTAGCTACTACGACCGGAAGCAGCGCTCAGGGCCCACCAAGGAGCAGCCCGAGCAGGGGAAGAAGGGCAAGGGCAAAGCAAAGGCACCAGCCAAAACGGAGAGTAGTTCAACCACCATCCCGAGCTACGTTGTTACGCGCTACATGGCTATCTACGAGACACTCAGGAGAGACTCTGTGACCAGCTTCATCGCCCAACTCGTTGACGACTACGCGCAATTTTACCGCGCCGACTACGCCCATCTCGGGTCGGCCTACACGGTGCTCCGCCCACTCGGTACGGCTATCGACATCACCAAGAACAGCAGCCCACACACCGACGACGAGACGCTCATCCTCATGATCGCTGGCGCGATCAACGACGAGCTCGACCGGGTCAGGAACGATGCCGCAACCTCTGGGGGTTTCGATCCCATTGTCTTGGACAAGAGCCTCGGCAGCTACCCCGAGCGGTTGGAGCGCTCGCGGGCTGCCATCGCCCACTTTGCCCGTCAGTTTGTCGAACACTGTTTCAAAACCTACTGCAAAGGTGATCGCGGTATCCTGCGCGAACGCGCCAACCGCATCCGCTCCGCAGCCAACTTCCACTACCTCTCACAGCCCTACGCCCGCTCACGCAGTAGCCAGAACCCAGCAGTACAGGAGTAAACCGTCATGAGCATGCTTCACAACATCTCCACCGATCCGACCATTGTCCATCCCGGTATCCCCCTCAAGCCAGCTGGTCGCTATGTCCACTTCATGCTGCTCCGCGAAACCGAGTCGTTCCCACTCTTTCAGACCGACGGCAGCCTGAACGTGATCAGGGTACGTGGCGGACTCGCGGCGGCAAACCGTGAGCCACTGACCCGACTGATCCTCTTCAAGCGCAAGCAGTCATCGCCGGAGCGGCTCAGCGGACGCGAGCTCCTACGAAGTGTTGACGTGATCAGCGACGAGAAGAAGAGTGAAAACTACTGTGAGTATAACAGTGCTAATTTCTGCAAGCAGTGCCCCGACTGCATTCTCTACGGCTACGCTATTGGCAGTGATGGCGCCGAAAAGTCGAAGGTCTACGTGGACACGGCCTACTCCGTGAGCCCCTACGAGCTCTCGCACAAGGCCTTCTCCTTCAATGCCCTCTTTGAGCATGGCACCATGACTGACCAGGCAACTGGGAAGACGCGCAGCAGCTTTGGCGAGCAGGACCATGTCGTCCCACAGGTCTTCTTTCCGAGCATTGTGACCCTCCGCGATCCCACCTACAACGGCTTCCTCTACGTACTGGGCAACCTCCTGCGTACTGAGCGCTACGGCGCGCAAGAGACCCGCACCGGGCGCGTCTACAACCACCTGGTCGGGGTCGTCTTCAGCAACGGTGAGCTCTTCAGCAATCTACGCTTCACCCAAGCGATCTACGACCGCCTCCGCGAGCGCATGAGTGGCGGTGAAGATCTCGTCGAGCGTGATGCCATTCTCAGCGCGGCCACCCAGAGCTACGAGGATCTCATCATCGATGAGCCGATCACCCGTGAGCAGGTCTTCATCGGTGCGCAGGCCGCAGCGCTACAGCGCGAAGTGACGGCGCTCTACAGTGATCGTGAGCAGACCCACCAGTTCATTCAGTCCCTTGCCACCGAGATGCGCAACTACGTGAGTAGGGCGAGGCCAGGCAAGTAGGAGTCAACGATGCACATCTACCGCTGCATGCTCACTCTCCAGGAGAATCTCTACTACGCGACGCGAGAGATGGGCACGCTCTACGAGACGGGCCGTTACCTCCACAACTACGCCCTCTCTTACGCACTCTTCCACGACTCGCGCATGGCGGTGCCCTACTTCTGCACGAGCTACCGCCCGAGCTACGCGGCGGACCTCGCGCAGTTGAGCCAAGCGGGGATCTACGTCACGCCGGCGCAACCGCTTCAGGTCGACTACCTCTTTGCAACCTGGAAGATCGGGCAAGTGGGCTACTTCCGCATGTCTGAGCAGTTTGGTGGCAGGAACTACCCGGCCAACATTGGCCG
>CAIWUD010000602.1 GCA_903915775.1 uncultured Chloroflexota bacterium
CAACAACACTCCAAGCCAACTCGCTACGGTGGAACGGCTACTTGTATTGCTTCACGGAGTTAGCGCCTTATACCCCCACCCCACCCCTCCCCCGTTGGGGGAGGGAGCCGGAATCCTCCCCCCAGCGGGGGGGGGGTAGGAGGGGGGCATCGGTGCCAACCTTATGAAACCATACAGCTACTAGGTAGAGGCAAGCCTCCCTCCTCACCACCCTCGTGATATACTAGCCGGACGTGTATCCACCAGGTTCGGATTGTGTGTGTCTCAACTCTATGTCCAGTCTCCTCCATGAGCTAAATGCGACCCTGGCCGCGCATCCGAGCCTGGTTGCCCTCGCCGAAACGCTCGTTACCCAACCAGGGGCACGCCGTGTCGCACCGCTCATCGCTGCGGTGCGTAGCCCCTTGGTTGCCGCTCTGGCCCGCCGCTTGAGCGCACCTCTCCTCTACCTCGTACCTAGCAACGATGCTGCCCTGCGCTGCGTCGAGGATCTGCGCCAGTGGCTCGATCCGGCTGCGGTGCTGCTCTACCCTGCTGGCGACACCATGCCCTACGAACTGACGACACCAGTTGGCAGCATCCTCTCTGCACGATTGAGCCTGCTCCAGACCCTTGCTACGCAGCATGAGCCTGCACTGCTCGTGATTGTGGCACCGGTGAAAGCGCTCCTTCAACCAACCCTGAGCCCAGCCGACCTTACAGAGCATACGCTCATCCTCAAGCGTGGCCAACTTATGCGCCAGGATCAGTTGCTGCGTAGGCTGGTCATGAGTGGCTATCGGATGGTACCCAGTGTGGAGGCACCCGGCGAATTGGTTCGTCGCGGTGATCTGATCGATCTCTGGCCCGTGGCTGATGCTCAGCCGTTGCGCATCGAGTTTTTCGGTGATGAGATCGACAATCTGCGCCAGTTTGACCCCACCACTCAACGGACGACAAGCCGCCTCGACGCGGCTACGATTGGCCCATCGAGCGAACTTCCACTCTGGCGCAGTGCCGAAGCGCTGGAGCGCCTCACTGCCCTCGACCTGAGCACGTTGCGGGCCGAGGCTCGTGATGAGTGGCGTGCACTGTTGGCGCGCCTTGCGCATGGCGAGCGTTTCGAGAGCCAGGCGTTCGCTGGGCTCTTCGCACTCGCCAGTACAAAGTCTACCCTTCTACAACACCTGCCCCCTCAGGCCATCGTCCTCTTCTCTGAGGTCCAGTTCCTTGCGCAACATGCCGCAACCATCCACGAACATGCGGAGGAGCAGCGTCTGCGCCTCCTTGAAGCTGGCGAACTGCCGGAAGCCTTCCCCCGCCCTTACCTCTGCTGGGATGAGCTCTGGCCGACCGATACGGCGTTCAATCTGGTCGACCTGAGTAATAATCCACCTACCGTCGGTTTTGAAGATCGTTTTCTCCCCTACGAGCTACCCAAGCTGCACGTAGAGCCCCTGGAGCTCTTTGGTGGGCAGTTGCGGCGCCTCGTCACCACGATGATTGCTCGGTTGATCCAGGGTGAACAGGTTGCCGTCGTGAGCAGCCAGGATGTCCGCATTCTTGAGCTGATTGAGGAGCGCCTCCGTGAAGAGCAGACTGCCGATCAGCTCCCCACCCTCCTCGCACGGCTCCGGCTCCAGCATGGGGTCCTTGATGGCGGTTGGCGCCTGGCGGATCCCTCCATCAGCCTCTACACGGACGTCGAGATCTTTGGCCTACGCCGACGCCGGCCCCTGGGTGAGCGACGTATGCAGGCGGGGAGCAATATCGATCGCGCTGCTTTTGTCCGCGGTCTGAAGCCGGGTGACTATGTCGTCCATATCGAACATGGCATTGCCCTCTACGATGGCATGATCCGCCGTACGGTCGGTGAGATCGAGCGTGAATACCTGGTGCTGCGTTACGCTGCCGGGGACAAGATCTATGTGCCTATTGACCAGGTGGATCGCGTCACCCGCTACATCGGCGCCGGTGATGCGAGTCCGACGCTCACTCGCCTGGGAACGCAGGAGTGGGAGCGGGCGAAGCGTAAAGCGCGCGCTGCGGTGCAGGATATGGCTGAGGAGTTGCTCAAGCTCTACGCGCAGCGCCATATGAAGCGCGGCCATGCCTTCAGTGGTGATGGTGAGTGGCAGCGTGAGCTCGAGGCGGCTTTTCCCTTCATTGAGACTGATGATCAGCTCCGAGCTATTGGCGAGGTCAAGGCGGACATGGAGCAGAGTGTGCCCATGGATCGGCTGATCTGTGGCGATGTCGGCTTCGGCAAGACGGAGGTGGCGCTCCGTGCAGCCTTTAAAGCGGTTCAGGATGGGAAGCAGGTGGCGGTGCTGGTGCCCACCACGGTACTGGCTCAGCAGCACTTTGATACCTTCAGCAAGCGTATGGCTCCCTTCCCAGTCACGGTGCAGATGCTC
>CAIWUD010000603.1 GCA_903915775.1 uncultured Chloroflexota bacterium
AAGGATGATCCAGGGAAACACTTCATCCAGGATGTCTACCAGCTGGCCACCCAGCCCGGTCTGGCCGGTCGTATCGTCTTCCTTGAGGAGTATGATATGGCCGTGGGACGGGCCATGACCCAGGGGGTCGATGTCTGGCTGAACAACCCGCGCCGACCCTACGAGGCGAGCGGGACGAGTGGGATGAAGGCGAGTCTCAACGGGGCGCCCAACTGCTCGATTCTGGATGGCTGGTGGCCTGAAGCCTACAACGGGCAGAATGGCTGGGCAATCGGCGAAGAGCGGGAGTATAGTAACCAGGATGAACAGGATTGGAACGACGCCCAGTCGCTCTACCACCTGCTTGAGCACAAGATTGCCCATGGCTTCTACGACGGTCGTACTGAGTCTGGTGTGCCAACAGCCTGGGTCCAGATCTGTAAAGAGGCGGTAGCGAGTGTGGCCCCAGCCTTCAGTATGCGCCGGATGTTGATCGACTACATGCACGATCTCTATATGCCCGCTGCAGGGTATAGTGTCACGAGTTGATGGGCATGGATGAGACAGCTGCTGCCAAAGGTGGCTCTCCTCTCGAGGTACTGGCCACCTTCTTCAAGCTAGGATGCACATCCTTTGGGGGACCAGTAGCCCATCTCGGCTACTTCCGCGCCGAGCTCGTTGAGCGCCGCAGGTGGGTCGATGAGACGACCTTCGCCGATCTCCTTGCCCTCTGCCAGTTCCTCCCCGGACCGGCCAGTAGCCAGCTCGGGATCGCCCTCGGCACGGCGCGAGCGGGGGTCATCGGCGGCGTGATGGCCTGGTTGGGCTTCACCCTCCCCTCGGCACTCATCCTCACCCTTTTTGCCCTCGGTCTCAACCTGCTCGGTACCGCCACCGCTGCGGGATGGCTCCGGGGGCTGCAGATCGTTGCGGTGGCAGTAGTCGCCCAGGCGGTCTGGGGTATGACGAAGAGTCTGGCCCCAGATCGCCCACGGGGGACCATGGCCCTCGTAGCGGCGATCGCGCTCCTCCTCTGGCCAACAGCCTTCACCCAGATCGCCCTAATCATCCTGGGTGGGCTGGTCGGTTGGCGTTGGCTCCGGACAGAAACCAGTAGCATAACAGCGGAACTCCCCTTTGGAGTACCGCGGATCCTCTCCTGGATCAGCGGCGGGCTACTCCTGGCTGGGCTCATCGGGCTGCCAGCAGTCGCCGCGACGACAGGCAACCAGGCACTTGTGCTGAGCAATGCCTTCTTTCGCGCCGGATCGCTCGTCTTCGGCGGTGGACACGTCGTGCTGCCCCTCCTCGAGCAGGATGTGGTTACACCAGGGTGGGTGAGCCCGGAGCAGTTCACGGCGGGGTATGGGGCAGCACAGGCTGTACCTGGGCCACTCTTCACCTTCGCCGCCTACCTTGGGGCGATCCGTACCCCTGCGCCAAATGGCATCGTCGGCGCAGCTATCGCTCTCATCGCGATCTTCCTTCCCTCGTTCCTGCTCATCTGGGCAGCGCTCCCCCTCTGGGGTCGGCTACGCAGTAGGGTAAGCGCACAGGCAGCCCTGCGCGGGGTAAATGCCGTGGTCGTCGGCATCCTCTTGGCTACACTCTACCAGCCAGTGATCACGAGTAGCATCCATACCCCCCCCGATCTGGCCCTGGCCCTCGTCGCTTTTGCCGCCTTGCAGCTCTGGCGCGTGCCACCCTGGATCGTGGTCGTGCTCAGTGCCCTCGTCGCTCCGCTGATCGGCTAAGGCGTGTTCTAAACCAGTTTGACTGTTCGACGGGAGGTGCAGAGGGCTTGGCCTTCCGCGAAAAACCACCTTCGTGCGGGAGGTGTGGAGGGCTTGGCCCTCCACAAACAACCCAACCCAGCCTTGCTCCCGCTAGAGAAAGGCATATTCTAAACCAGTTTACGGGAGGTGTGGAGGGCTTGGCCCTCCACAAACAACCCAACCCAGCCTTGCTCCCGCTAGAGGGGTGTGAACAGGTAGGCTAAACTTGTGGTATACTCGCAGGTAGCCTGTTCTGAGGAGAGCAGAGTTCTGGTGTGTCTGCTTATGCGCAGAGAAGCTTAGGAGTGCGTGTCGTATGAGTATGCGAGGTCCACGACCACCGGCTGGTGCACCGCGGATGCGGGGACGCCGCCGTGAGTGTGAGTTCACCAAACTCGGTCTGCTGCCCGACTACAAGGATGTCAAGCGGCTGCAGAAGTACATCACCG
>CAIWUD010000604.1 GCA_903915775.1 uncultured Chloroflexota bacterium
CGGGGCGCGTGGCTCAGCATGGCGCTGAGGTTGCCCATCGTACCACTGGGCACCAACAGTGCCGCTTCTTTCCCCACCAACTCGGCAGCCATGGCTTCGAGCCGGTTGATCGTGGGATCTTCACCATAGACATCATCACCCAGTTCGGCCCGTGCCATCGCCTCACGCATCGCCGGACTGGGCAGAGTCACGGTGTCGCTGCGGAGGTCGATCGTATGCGTGCTTACTGCGTTCTTGCGCGACTGCCCGGAAGTGTACATCATGCGCTCCTAAGGGATGGCTGGTAACTGTTCACCGTTAGCAATAGATCGGACTAGTTCGTCGGCGCCCAGACCGGCTGACCGGCGGCCAACTGGGCCAGGGCTGGCTCCATTTCAGCGAAGGTAATTCCGCCTTCGTAGCGCGCCTGGATGATGCCCTCTGCATCAACGAGGAAGGTCCAGGGCTCCGTGCGCAGCTTCCACTCGCCCATCGCCTCCACCCGACGCTGAGCCTGGAACGACTCACCGAAGGGGTAGGGGTAGACCTCAACGTGGATGAAGTTGATCTGGCCCTGGTAGCGTTGGCGCAGCTGCTTCAGCACCATCTGGTTAGGTGAGCAGACGGCAGTCTGACAGTAGCCAGGGGTCGAGAAGGCGACTAGAAAGGGGGTACGAGCCGTAATCGCCTCAGCAACGCTCATCTGGTAGAAGGCGGGCTCAGGATTGGGATCCGAGGTGAGCCGCGCCAAATCCGGTTGATCGCGTACCGTGAGCGTCTGGCTAGGGATTGCCGCTTCACCGACGGCTGGGACAGAGGGCTCAGCGAGCACATCGAGGCGCAGGCGCGTCGCTGTTGCCACGCCTCCCGCCTGTGGGATCGTCAGCTCGAGCCCCCAGCCACCTGGCTGGTCGAAGGTTGCGTAGCCCACGTAGAGCCCGAAGGGTAAACCTTCGCCACGGTAGCGCGCACGCGACTCGTAGGCCAACTGCTGCGGTGAGGGACCATCGAGGTAGAAGAAGCGCATGCCCAGCTCAAGCGTGGGATCGTTCAGCGGAGTACCATCCTTGAGCAGCCCGATGACGATGCGGTTCGGCCCAAGGGCCAACTCCGAAACCGCTAATACCGGCACGACTGGGCTTGGCGCAGCGGTAGGCTGGGCCAGGGGGCTGAACTGCTGACCACACGCCGTCAGCAGCAGCAGGGTTACCACGGCAAGGAGTGCGACGCGCAGACTCTGGGTAGGCATAACCATAAGCTCCTGAGACAGGGATCGTAACTGCGCACGCTGCTACTCAGCTACGTGCGGGCATCGGCTGGTTGGTGGGAGAAGAAACCCTTTCCCCACCTGGATAGTGTACCAGACCTCTACATTCCGGTGGTACGTGTCAAACGGGCAGAGCGTAGTGGATGTTCACTTCTGGGATAAGGCATGGCGCAGAGCCGCATGACCAGTTCCCAAAGACACCGAGCAGGCGCTCGATGATCCCGGGTTGGGGTGAGGCATGGCAGCCTTAGCAAACGCTTGACAGCTCCCGAGCAGGGGCATAGACTGGAGTGGCGGTCGGTAACCTAGTAGGCAGAACCCCTTCATGCCATCTCGCTCGGCCAAACTGCTGCTCACCGCTCTGCTCGCACTGGTGAGCCTGATCTTCGCACCGGTACTAGTTGCCAGTAACACGACGAGTGCGCCGCGCCCACGTGATACCTTCAACACCGTAGCGACCCCTGAAGTGGAGGGCGGACTGGCTCCACTGCGCATAGCGGCAGCCGAAACGGGAATTGCGCAGCGTTACATCGTCGTGCTGCGCAGTGATCGTGTCTTCAGCGCCAACGCGATGAACAGCAAAGCAACCCAGGTGACTACCCAACTGGGCGCTGATGTCCACCTTGTCTACACCCGAGCAGTACGAGGCTTTGCTGCCACATTATCGGACGAGGCGGTCGCGGCACTCCGCCGCGATAGTGATGTGGCGCTGATCGAGCAGGATCAGGTCGTGAGCATCGCCAACACTCAGTCCAACCCGCCCTGGGGCCTGGATCGCATCGATCAGCGCGCGCTACCGCTCGATAGTAGCTACACCACTACCACAGACGGCACGGGGGTTCATGTCTACGTGCTCGACACCGGTATGCGCAGCACCCACACCGAGTTTAGCGGGCGCATCGGGGCAGGGTACGACTTCATTGATAACGATGCCAGCCCGGATGATTGTAATGGGCACGGCACCCATGTCGCTGGTACGATCGGCGGGACAACCTATGGTGTCGCCAAAGGGGTGACCCTGCACGCCGTCCGTGTGCTCAACTGCGATGGTAGCGGCACCACATCAGGCGTGATCGCCGGTATCGATTGGGTTACTGCCAACCATATCAAGCCCGCGGTAGCCAACATGAGCCTGGGTGGTGGCGCATCTGCTGCCCTTGACTCCGCCCTGCGCAACTCGGTCGCAGCAGGGGTAACGTACGTGGTAGCGGCTGGCAATGAGAGCACAGACGCTTGCGCTGGTTCGCCATCGCGCGAACCAGCAGCGATTACCGTGGGCGCAACCGATAGTAGTGACCAGCGCACCTGGTTCTCTAACTACGGGAGTTGCCTGGATCTCTTTGCCCCTGGGAGTGGCATCTTATCAGCCTGGTACACGAGCGACTCGGCAACTACGAGCCTCTCCGGCACCTCTATGGCCGCACCCCACGTCGCAGGGGTAGCCGCCCTCATGCTCCAGGGTTCGCCATCCACTACACCCGCAGCGGTCGCCGATGGCTTGATCGCAGCAGCAACGAGCGGCTTGGTGGGGAACCCTGGAAGTGGATCGCCTAACCGGTTGCTCTACAGCGCGCTAGGGCCACCAACGCCCACGCCAACCGGTACCCCTCCCACCGCTACGCCCGCACCAACTGCTACGCCCACGCCCACTGCCACACCCACGCCGATCTTAGCGCCACTCGGTGACATCACCCAGGTAGTCACAGGTTGGAGACACACCTGTGCCCTCACCTCGGCAGGCGGCGTCACATGTTGGGGCTGGAACGGCTACGGCCAACTGGGCGACGGCACGACGACCAGCCGCTCGACACCAGTCAAGGTGAGCGGACTGAGTAGCGGTGTAGCGGCGATCACGGTTGGTGATGATCACACCTGTGCCCTCACCACGACAGGCGGCGTCAAGTGTTGGGGCTGGAACGGCTACGGCCAACTGGGTGACGGCACGACGACCAACCGCTCGACGCCAGTCAATGTGAGTGGACTGAGCAGCGGTGTAGCGGCAATCACGGCAGACTGGTTACATACCTGTGCCCTCACCACCGCAGGTGGCGTCCAGTGTTGGGGGAACAATAGCTACGGCCAACTGGGCGATGGTACCACCACCAGCCGCTTGACGCCAGCTGCGGTGAGTAGCCTCAGCAGTGGCGTGGCAGCGATCACGGCAGGCGGTGTTCACACCTGTGCCCTCACCAGCGCAGGCGGCGTCAAGTGTTGGGGCTACAACGGCTACGGCCAACTGGGCGACGGCACCACCACCAGCCGCTTGACCCCAGTTGATGTGAGCAACCTCGGTAGTGGCGTGGCGGCAATCACGGCAAGCTGGTTACACACCTGTGCCCTCACCTCGGCAGGCAGCGCCGCATGTTGGGGTAACAACGGAGATGGCCAACTGGGCGATGGTACCACCACCAACCGTTCGACACCGGTCAATGTGAGCGGTCTGAGTAGTGGTGTGGCGGCAATCACCACAGGCGGTTACCACACCTGTGCCCTCACTGCGGCAGGCGGCGTCACATGCTGGGGCTGGAACAGCTCCGGCCAACTGGGGAACAATACCACCACCAGCAACTCGACGCCGGTCAATGTGAGCGGTCTGAGTAGTGGTGTGGCGGCAATCACTACGGGCGGCTATCACACCTGCGCCCTTACCACGACATACGGCGTCAAGTGTTGGGGTAAAAACGGAGATGGCCAGCTAGGTGATGGTGCCACCACCACCCGCTTGACGCCGGTCGATGTGCTGGTGCCCCTACCGCCGACGCCTGCCCCCACCAACACCCCGACCGCCACCAACACCCCGACCGCCACCAGCACCCCGACCGCCACCAGCACCCCGACCGCCACCAACACCCCGACCGCCACCAACACCCCGACCGCCACCAGCACCCCGACCGCCACCAACACCCCGACCGCCACCAGCACCCCGACCGC
>CAIWUD010000605.1 GCA_903915775.1 uncultured Chloroflexota bacterium
CACATGGCCTACGAGCAACTCGAGGAGATCCTAAGCCGACGGAGCGAGAAGATCGCCATGTTCCTGACCCTGGAAAACGCCTTTGGCCTGATCCTGGTCGCACTCCCGTGCTACGCCATCAGTGCAGGGATGCCCCTCATCCTCCGTATTCCGATTGTCATCACCGCTGCGGCCCTCGGCATTGCAGCCACCCTCGATGTGGGAGGGCTCACCTTCTACGAGCGCCTCCTCTGGGGAGCGCGGGGCCTCGTGCGCCGATGGATGCAGGGCGATCGCATCACCCCGACGATGCTCAGCGGCAACACACCGCCGATACATGCTCTACGCCCACTCCCTCGCGGGGGGCCAATTCGCCGACGTACTGCGCCGCTATCACTACGAGATCGTGATCCGCAGACGGGGGAGCAACAACCATGAGTAGCTTTCGCCTGGCCAGTTTCCCTATTGAGCAGATCAGCGACCTGGCAGGAGTGGAGGGGCAACTGGCCACAGCTGTGGGCGCGATGCCCTTTCCAATCCGGCTGCTCCTGCTCTCAAAGAGCTTCAACCTGGAGCGTCCACTGCGCCGTAACCTTCAGCACCAACTGGCCATGGAGCGGTTGATGGCGGCCACCCAGCCCCTACTGGAGCAGATGCAACAGCTGTTACGTGGTGAGCCGTCGGCGGATCCGGGTGGGGCTTTGCGTGCCTTACCAACGGAGGTGAGTGTGCAGCTGATCTCACGCTTCGCCCATGAGCCGCTGCTCCAGGAGATGCTCGCCGGTGCCGAGCTCACGCGGGGTCAGGATGCCCTACCACTCTGGTCAACCCTCCACCAGGCCTTGCTACGTACGCTGGAGGGTCTCCTCTGGCAGTTGCCACTCACGAAAGAGCTTGAGCGCTTCTACACGACCCTTCAACTCCACCACCTGCGTGCGGCAACGGCCCTTCTGCTCACCTGGGAGCCACCGGAGGTGAGTCCACAGATGATCGTAGCATCGTTGCGTGGCGCAACTGGTCGTCCGGTGGCACTGCTCGATCAGTTGCCATGCATCCTCGATGGTGCCTATCGGGAGCAACGGAGCATGCTCGTGCCGGAGGAAGAGGGGCACCCCTGGCTCGCTTGTCTGCTCGCCTACGATCTGCGTGGCGTCTGGGATGCAACGACCCTCCATGGCCTGATCGATGTCTCGTACGACGTAGCCCTAGCTGTGGATGTGGTGAGCTACAGCCGACCGCGTGCGATGCGTATGGCCGAGATGGCCTACAACGCTGCGAAGGTGGTCGTACGCGATCAGCAGGTCATGGATCTCCGTGCGCATCGGGTCATGGGCGCATCGGAGCGGGTGATGCATGAACTAGTAGAGCAGGGGTTGCACTCGGTACAGATTGCAGCCCTGGTGGGTGGGTCCAATCGTGATGAACTGGAGGCACACATTGCCGAGACAACGAGTCGGCTTGGTCCTCAACTGCGCCTGATGCGCCCCCATGCTGTTCAGGGTGAACTGCTCAAGTTCTGGAGTTCGACCCCGCGCACGCGCATCGATGCGCCACTCAAACCCCGTACCATGCTCTCGCACGGTGTAGGCTGCTGTCTGGGATTGCTCGGCTACCACCGCCCCGATACCACTGAAGGGATCTTTTGGGGTCTCGACAGTCGGCGCCTAGCCCCACTCTTCTTCGACCTGTTCCGCGACAATCAAGCGGCGCACATGGTCATTCTCGGCAAGTCAGGTTCTGGAAAGACCTTCTTCCTCAACTTGCTCGCCCTGCGCGGGGCGCTCGAGGGCTACCGCATCATTGGTCTCGACGCCTTCCAGAATGGGCAGCGGGTGGAGCGTGCCGCCCGTGGTGGGGCGCGCTGCTTTGCACTCGGCTTTCAGCAGACGGTAAATCTCCTCGACATTGTCTATGGAGAAGAGGGTTGGCAGCCCAATCAGGTGCAACATGTGATCGGGATGCTCCAACTGCTCCTGGGTACCCCAGGCAAGGGGGTGGATGGACGTGATCAGCTCACCCCCCGTGAGTTCACGATCGTGGAGCGCTCGCTGCTCGATCGGGCACTGACGAGCATCTACGCGCCACTTCAACCCGATCTCCCTCTGGATCAGTTGCCGGTGCTGAGTGATCTTATCGCTCAACTACGCCACCTTGAGGAGCCCGAGAGTGATCAGTTGGCCCGTGAGCTCCACGTCCTGATTGATCGCACCAGCGTGGGGCCCAGTTTTAACGGCCATACGACGGTAGACTGGCGCTTCAACAGCGACATCACCTACTTCGACTTTGCAGCAATTGAGCCCCTCTACCGCCCGTTCTACTACGCCCTCGCGATCGGCGCCGTCCTGCGCTTCATGCGCGATCCAAGCCGTGATCGACGGCGTAAAACGATGCTACAGATCGACGAGTTTGGTCTACTCACCCAGGTTGAGGCCTTGGGACGTCTGGCGGCAACTGTTGCCAAGGTTGCCCGCAAGTATGCGCTCGGCCTCATCGCGATCGACCAGAACCCGATCACCTTTCTGCACAGCGAGCATGGTCGCTTCATCTTCGAGAATACGGCGGCTAAAGTACTCTTTCGCCTAGATGATCTTCCCGCACGCCAGATTGCTGAAGCGATCACCGATATTCGTCCCAGTCATCTGAGCTACCTTACCCGTGCTGGCCGGGGTATGGCCCTCGCTGTGGTAGGTAACGATGTCTACACCATGCAGGTGGAAGCGAGCCCCTACGAACTGCGCGTGTTGCGTGGATCATGAATGGAGGTGGTACGATGCGCCCCTCGCCCCGTCGACTCTGGCGTCTGATCTCTGCCCATGGCGACCCTCTGACCAAGCCAGAGTTGCTCACTGCTGGGCTACAGCTCCACGCACGCCACGCTACGCTCGACAGTCTGCTGGTACGTATTGGTTCGGAGCAGCAGCGCTACCTGGTGTTGACTGGGTGCAGTGGCTGTGCGCAGGAGCGCTGTGAGCCGGGCTGCAGGGTAGAGTTGCTCAGAAGGCTGCTCGGTCGTCATGCCCCCCACCTACGCTTGCAGATCGTTCCAGGGGGGTTGGCGCCCCGCCCCTACAGATGGGCCGCCCTGGCCTCCCCCGGGAGTAGCGCACTGCTCCCCATGGATCTCCTCCAACCCTGGCCAGAAGCACGCCTGCTCGTGAGTTGGCGACCTGGAAGGAGAGATTCAGCAGTGATCGTTGCCCTGCTCCTGCTTGTCGGGGCAGACGGTCCTGATCCGCGCTGGGCGCTCCGCGAGTTGGGCTGGCGCCCCTGGGCGCTACCACACCGGCTGCTCTTGCGTTGGGGTGGGATCGCAGTGCCGCCACCACTGCCGGTTGGACGTCCTGGAGGACCGCCGCCTACCCTCTTCCTGGCGGATCGTTGCGGTGAGTTCGCCCCGTCCACAGATGGCCAAGCTGACCTGAACCACGTACGCAATCAGGATGACCAGGCGTTAGCGGCATGGCTGCAGGGATTGATCGCTGTGCCCCATCCACCCACGGGGGGATCTCCTGACCTATCTCCCTCCCCTTGGCCCGTTGGTCCTGGTCGACTAGGCCCGGCTGCCCTTGGTCGGCTCTTGGAGCAACTCCTCACCGAACCTAGCTTCCAATCTGAGCGGCGCGGGCAGTCGGGACTCTCGAAGGGGCGGTTGACTGGACTCAAGCAGCTTGGGTTGAGTGAGGCCGATGCACGAACGCTTATGGTCTGGTTCGACCGCGCCGGGATCCTTGCCCAGCCCGAAGTTGGGCAGAACCCCTGGCGTGCGCCACGGCCCTTTGCCTTGACCGACCGTGAGGCTATTGCGGCACAACTCCACGCGACACCACTCCCCAGTACCGAGGAGGTGCGAGCAGCCTCTGGGGGTACCGCATGAGTCGATCTGCCCCTCTCACACCCCTCATCGGTACACCACCACGACAACTGCCCCCGCCTGGACTGCGCCCACCGCCCCGCCCCTGGCTCCAGTTGGTGGTTCGACTCCTACTCCTCTGCTGCCTGCTGCTGCTGTTCATACGGGGAGCGCTCCTCCGTTGGGCAACAGCGCAGCCTTCAGCTTGTCATAACCATGTATCTCAAGGGGTTGGTACGATGCTCGCGGTACCTCCACCATCCCAGCCACCCTGCAGCCTCAACCGGTTGGGTGGATGGTTGATCACTACCACCCTCCAACCGCCCGGCCTCACCCTCGTTGAGGGGCTGCTCCTTACCGGTCTGGGCGGTATTGCCTTGGAGTTGCTCTTGGCAGCACTGCTCCTCGTGTTCCAGACGAGACACCCCCTTCGTGCTGGTCGGCTCGTCGTGCGGATCCGCATACCCCATCGTGAGCGCACTGCCCAGAGCGGTGTTGATCTCTTTCGTGCGCTCCACCACCAGGATGTGGCAGCTGGACTCTGGCCGGGGCAAGGCCCCTGGCTCAGTCTGACCCTGAGTGCACGCCCTGACGAACCGGTCGACATGGGGTTCGTTCTCGCCGGCGGAACCGTAACACAGCGGCGTAAATGGGCCGCTGCAATCCGCAAAACGGTACAAGGGCTTGTTCCTGATACGTTGGTAGAGTTTACTACCGACCAACTGGAAGCGGTGCTGAAGCCAGGATGTGCGCTCTGCTGGCGCGAATGGGTACCTACGCTTCCGCCGACCTACCCACTGCGCCTCCACGACGATCGCGAAGCCAGCGATCTCATTGGCCCCCTCGCCGCAGCGCTCCAGCCGCGGCAGGGCGTCCTCCTCACCGAGTTGCAGCTTTCTCTGCGCCCACGCCCCCGTGATACCGATCTGACCCGGGGTTGGCGTGGTGCTGGGTTGCGCCGCTTGCTACGGCTCAATGCGAAACAGGAGCATGCCCTTGCCCCCGATGCGGCTGCTCTGGAGACTAAACTCGCTGCGCCAGTCTACGCAGCTACGCTGCGTGCAGTCGCTGTGGCTCAAGACCGAAGCAGGGTGCCGGAGGCACGGGCTGAACTGGATGAACTGCAAGCCGTCCTTGGCCAGTACGCTGCCCGAAGTGGTAGTCGACTCCAGCGCTGGATAGGGCAAGCCCATGGTCGGGTGCTCCCCCCTACGTGGCGTGATGCCCTCTTCCCCCTTGGCGTGGGGTTGCTTGCTGCCCTCAGCCTCGCCCTTCCAGCGGTGCCAGCGCCGCTGAGTCTGATCCTGCTCCTCCTGAGCGGCCTGGCTACCCTGCAGCGGCTCCTGGGTCATCAGTACCGTCAGGCGCTCCGTCGGATCGTGGCACGACCGCTGAGAGCCTCACCACCGCCGTCCCTGATCTGGGGAGAGGCGTGGCGTGGCCCTGCCATCCTCTGTGCCGAGGAGCTTGCTGCTCTTTGGCATCTGCCCACCCTCGAACAGGGCCGCCTAATCCGCCGCCTCTCGTGCCGTTATCTACCGCCACCCCCCCATGCCTTCTGTCCCATGGATGGTAGAGTGCTCCCCTCGGTACCCTCTCTGCGACCTCCCGATCGTCTGGTCATTGGGTATGGTCGCCACCAGGGTGGCGATGAGGCCCCCGTAGGCATTCCCCTTCGCGACGCCCGTCAGGGCTTAGCGTTTACCGCTCCACCCGGTGTAGGCAAGACTCAACTCGCCGCCAACCTAGCCGATCAGCTACGTCCGTGCGGCTACACCCTGATCGATGGTAAGGGCGACGATAGCGGTAACCTGGTTGAAGTGGTACGGCGACGCATTCCCCTCGCTGACGAGTCTCGCCTGATCGTCCTCGACCTCCTCGACGAGTGGCCGATTGGCCTCAACCCCCTTGCCGAAGTGAACCTTGCCGATCCCGCTGGCATCGACCAGATCCTGGGTCAGATCGAGGCGATCTTTGCCCGCCTCGATCCCGAGACCTGGTCGAGAGCTCCGCGCATGAAGGGTTACCTGCGCAAAGCTACCCTCCTCGTTCTCGAAGGAGAGCCCTACCCGACCCTTGCCCACGTGAAGCAGGCCCTGCTCGATGCAGCCTACCGTGAACGACTGCTGCGTAGTTGTCGTAATGTTGAGGTGCGCGACTTCTGGGTGGTAGAGTTTCCCCGCATGGGCGAGCAGCAGCAGTCGAGTCGTGATGCCCTGATCAGCCGCTTCGACATGCTGCTCGACTCCACGTTGACCCGCTACCTCTTCAACCAGGTGAAACCAGCCCTGTCGTTTCACGAGGCCATCGCTGAGCGGTTGCTTGTCCTGGTGCCGTTGCCACACCGGAGCCTGGGCGCACTGGCTGGGCCCGTTGGTATGCTCCTCTTCCAATCTCTCATGCGCGCTGCCTTTGCGCGCCCCGGTTCAGACCTCACACGCCCCGAGTATGGGTTTATCGGTGATGAGTTTCAGGTAGTGATCGAGCATTGTGATAGTCGTGACGTGCGTGATCTCCTCACCCAGGTGCGCTCCTTCGGGATTATCACGATTATCGCCAACCAACTCCAGCGGCAACTTGGCGACCTAGCCGACTACGCGCTGACCGCCATCGCCAACCGCATTCTTCTGCGTACCCAGGAGCCTGACGCAACTCTCTACGCTCGCCACTACGCCGATAGCGGGGTGACTGCAGGAGATGTGAGTGGTCAAGAACCACGGGATCATCAGTATGCTTCGATCGGGGTAAACGGTAAACCCACCGGACTCTTTTCGTTGCGCCCGTTACCCTGGCCGAATCCGCTCGCGATCGTTGTTCCACCCGAGACGGGTCCACACTGGCAGAGCCTTGTTCCACCCACATCACCAACACCAGCCTTTGATCGGGCGATCTGTCGCCTTGTCTATGCCTCCTACCACCATCGCGAAGCCCTGGCAGAAGCCCTGGCCAGCTGTGACGATGAGCGCTGGACCTCCTTACTCGAGCGTTGGGATGCCATTCGTGCCCACCAGCGCTCCTACCTCTTGGCCCACCCAGGGGCCATCCCTGAGACAACGGTACGCCAACGCTGGCTCACCCGTCTGCGCGCTGCACGGCCTCGTATTCTGGCAATGGCCGAGTATGCGCGTATCCGCCGCACCATCACACCAAGGAGTAACCACTTATGAGAGGATCTAATCCCAACCTTGTCCGTGTCGTTGGTACCATCGACACACCGACTGTTCCACGTCAGCCGATTGATCGTCGCGAGCGACTACCTACCACGCTCCTACGCCGTTTCAATGAGGTGCAGGGCAGCGTCACCTGTGTAATGCTCCAGGTCTGCTCACCCTTCGGCAAACCATTCCAGATCACCCTCCATCTGGAGGGTCAGGCGACTGGCTGTGAACTCCTTGAGCGCGTAGCTCCTGGCACACTCCTCGCCGTTGAGGGTGAGCTCGAATGGGTGCAGACGACCGATCCACGCTACCCTGCAGCCACCGGCGAGCGTGGACGCCGCAGCAGTGAGCTGATCGTACGAGCCCATGCCATAGATCTTGCTGCACCAGAGGATAAATCGGGCTGTGACGTCTGGTTAGAGGGAGCTGTCCTGACTACCAGTCGCCTCTTGCGCCACCCCGACCGCCCAATCATGATCGCGGTGACGACAGTACGGGTGAACGTGGAGCGTACGCGACGTGGGAGCAGAGTGCGCCTCAGTGAACCGGCAAACGTTGCTGTCGCCATCCCCATTGAGCACCCCGAAGCACCCAATCTGATGCGTCCCGGTAACCGTGTTGTTGTCGAGGGCATGCTGGAACGCTATGTGGTACCATTGCATGGGGCAGAGGTGGAGCAGGCCGTAGCGGCTCTCGACACGACCTGGTTGAATGAGCGGCTCCTCCTTAGTGAACCACAGGAGCTCCAGAAGGCTGAGCGGCGCTACCTCCGTCAGCGCCGTCGCCTCCAAGAGACGGTTCGCACACGGGTTGTTGCCGGCTACGCTGAACTGATCACTGGTGCGCCGGCTAGTCTGGAAGAAGCGCAGCAGTTGCGTGCAGCCAGCCAGCGGCGACGGCGCGAAGATCAAGCGGAGCGCCGACGGTCGCGTACTGAGCAGCCACCCTCTCTGTGATCAGCGTGTGCGAAGGGTAGTGGGCGCAGCTCTCCGCACAAGGCCTCGCGGGAGGCGCGGAGGGCACAGCCCTCCACCAACAAACGGAACCTAGCCCATCTCGCGGGAGGCGTGGAGGGCGTAGCCCTCCACAAAACAACGAAACCCAGCCTTGATCTCGCCAGAGAGAAGCGTGAACAGATACGAAAGAACAGGGTTCGATCCTCGCCCATGAACAGACCAGCCATCCAGATCGTAACGATTACCATGGCCAATCCAGACGTGCGCCTTGCCGCGGCAAACCTACTTGTCGAGGGATTTCGTGAGCACTGGCCGTCGGCGTGGCCAGATATTGATGCAGCCCTCGCCGAGATTGACGATGCGCTCGATCCAGGCATGATCTGTCGTGGAGCCTTCGATTCCACCGGTCAGCTCGTGGGTTGGATTGGTGGGCGATCTGCCTACGGAGGGAACGTCTGGGAGCTCCACCCGCTGGTGGTGAGTCCTGCGCGGCAGGACGAAGGCATTGGCCGGGCTCTCGTCAGCGACTTAGAGGCTCAGGTGGCGGCCCGTGGTGGCTTGACGATCTTTCTTGGTACGGATGACGAAGACTCCCAGACTTCGTTGAGCAACGCTAACCTCTACCTCGATCTGCCAGGCCAACTGGCAGCAGTACGTAATCTGCGGCGCCATCCCTATGAGTTCTACCAGCGCTGTGGATTTGTGATCGTAGGAGTTATCCCCGATGCGAATGGCGTGGGTAAGCCTGACATCCTGATGGCGAAGCAGGTGACGCGTTCGTAGCGAAGAGGGTCTGGCGGTACTGAGATTAGCATTTTCTGTGGAGAGTGTGCTCCTCCACTTTTGGTCATCCAAGGGGGTATGATGACTCATCGCCTGTTGCTGATAGGGATCATTACACTGGGCCTGCTTCTGCTACCTCCGACCGGACGTAGTGTTGCCGCGCAGACGGTTGATCCCATCTGTTTTCCCGATGTTGCTGCGATCACGGACTGCATCAGCCCGACCTTTGCAGGATATTGGCGGAGTAATGGTGGTCTGCCCATCTTTGGCTACCCGCTGACACCCACGAGCAGGGTTGTTGCTGGTGAGGGGATCGCACTCACGGCACAGTGGACTGAGCGAAACCGCTTGGAGTTGCACGTAGCCAACCCACCAGCCTACCGCGTACAGTTGGGGCGTATCGGTGCGGAACGGTTGGCGCAACTCGGGCGCAACTGGGCCACGGAGCCGCGTGAGTCTGGTCCATTGCCTGGATGTCTCTGGTTTGCCGAGACAGGGCGTAATGTCTGCGACCAGGGTCAGGGGCTTGGCTTTCGCAGCTACTGGGAGCGCAATGGCCTCCAGATCCCAGGCCTCAACAGCTACCAGCGCTCGTTAGCCCTCTTTGGGCTACCACTGACGAGTGCCGCCATAGAGGCTGGTCCTGATGGTAGCCCTATTCTCACCCAGTGGTTCGAGCGGGCACGCTTTGAGTGGCACCCGACCAATCCTGCCCGCTTCAGGGTTCTCTTGGGTCTACTGGGGCACGAGGTGCGCAGCGCAATGGCACCATCCAGTGTAGGTGCCCCGTGGGATACCGTCGCCCCCTTCGGGGTTGAGATCAGCCGCGGCATGGTTGCCGCCACGGCAAAGCCCCTGGCTGAAGGCGGGTTCAGTTGGGTGCGCTACAACGGTGTGCTCTGGGCCGAGGTGGAGGCTCAGCGTGGCCAGCGCGACTGGGGTAAACTGCGCCAGCTTGAACAGGAGCTCACGACGATCAGTGCCCAGGGCGGGACAACCATGCTGGTCGTGCGTACTACTCCATCCTGGGCGCAGGCTGTGCCGGGCAAGGCCTGTGGCCCCATTCGTCCTGAAGCACTGACAGACTTTGCCGACTTCATGGCTGAACTGGTCACCCGCTATAGCCGTGCACCTTACAACGTCAAGTATTGGGAGCTCGGCAATGAGCCTGATGCGCCCTACACCATTGTGGCAAGCGGGGAGCCCTTTGGCTGCTGGGGTGATGAGCGCCAACCATTCTTCAATGCTGCTGCCTACGCTGCGATGCTCCAGGCAGCCTACCCGGCGATCAAGGCGGCTGACCCCGAGGCACAGGTGGTGCTCGGTGGCCTGCTGCTCGATTGCGATCCTGAACGGGATGCGGCACAACTGTGTCTGGGGGGGACATTCTTTGAGGGTGTGCTGCGTGCCGGTGGGGGCGGCTTCTTCGATATTGTCGCGTACCACAGCTATGCGTACTGGCTCACCGCACGGTATGACTGGGACCTGAGGTCACCGAAGTGGGCGCATCGGGGTGGCAATCTCTTAGGAAAGCGTGATCTCTTGCAGTCGGTGATGGCACGCTACGGCTACCAGAAGCCGTTGATAATGAATGAAGGCGGGCTCCTCTGCTACCGTGCCGATCCGAGTTGTGGTCAACTCGGTTTCTACACCTATCAGGCCAACTACGCTGTTCGCCTCTTCACCCGTAGCGCCGCCAGCGATCTGCTTGGTGCGATCTGGTACACGTTGAACGGGCCAGGCTGGGAGGACGCGGGGCTACTTGGCCCTAATCAGCAGTCACGACCCGCTTTCCAGGCCGCGCGCTTCATCACTGAACAGCTGCGGGGGGCAACCTACGAGGGGCAGATTGGCTCTGGTATGCTCGAGGCCCATGTCTTTCGTGTTGATCAGCGCCGTATCTCCATCTACTGGACGAACGACGACTCGCAGGTGGTTGTGCCCCTCCCTGCCCGTGCGATTGCGCGCTACTCGATGCTTGGTGAGCCTGAGCCATTAGAGGGAGCAACCCTCACCGCTGGGTTTACACCGCAGATCGTTGTGGCTGATCGGTAGCAGAAGGCTTGCGCTCGTGCGCGAGGTGTGGAGGGGGCAGCCCTAACCAACTCTCCATCATATCTACAGGAGGAGCCTCATGACCCGCCGCATCCTGATCGCCGAGTGTAAACAGGAAATTTCATCCTTCAATCCGGTGCTGAGCCACTACCACGACTTTCGCATCTCTGTTGGTACCGCCCTTTTTGCACACCATGTCGGCATTCAGAGCGAGATAGCTGGGGCCTTAGCGATCTTCAGCCAACACCCCGATCTGGAGCTTGTCCCGGCCTATGGGGCACAGGCGAACACCTCGGGGGGGACCCTCGCCGCGGCGAGTTTTCGCCGTATCGCTGATGAGTTCCTCGCCGCGGTGCGGGCTGCTGGTCCGGTGGATGGGGTCTACTTCTCACTCCATGGCGCGATGGCTGCCGAGCAGGAGGAGGATCCGGAGGGCTACCTACTCACTGAGACGCGTAAGATCCTTGGGGAACAGGTGCCCATTGTGGCCTCTTTCGATCTCCACGGTATCATTACCGACCGTATTTTGCAGCAGTGCGACGCAATTACCCTTTACCATACCTATCCCCATGTCGACTTCTTTCAGACGGGTGAACGTTCAGCCTGGCTACTGCTCCGTATCCTCAACGAGGGTGTGCGCCCGGTGACGGTTCGTGTGCCTATTCCGGCCCTGGTGCGCGGTGATGAGTTGATTACCGAGACGGGCCTTTTCGGGCGCATGATTCGGGCCACCCAGATGCTTGAGACAAGCCCGGGAGGGCTCTCAGCGGGCATGTTTATCGGCAATCCCTTTACTGACCTGCCCGAGCTCTGCTCAAATGTGATTGTCTGTACCGATGACGAACCAGAGCGCGCTGCAGCGGCTGCAGTGGCCATCGCACACGACTTCTGGTCTGTACGTGAGCAGCTCCAGGCGAGATTGACCCCGCTACGTGATGCGGTGCAGCAAGCATTGGCTGTGGTGGATGGTACGGTGGTACTCGTTGATGCTGCTGACGCCACGAGTTCAGGAGCTTCAGGTGATAGTAACGCGATTCTCCGTGAACTACTCGCACAGGGCTATCGCAGGAGCGTGCTTGCCCCCCTGGTCGATCCACCAGCGGTGCGCGCAGCTTTCGCAGCTGGTGTGGGTGGTCAGGTCCAGTTGATGGTTGGAGGGGCTCTCGATCCGCGCTTTGAGCCGCTACCCATGACGGCAACGGTGCGCATGCTCTCCGATGGGCGTTTCCGTAACGAGTCTGATGGCGCCTATTGGCAGAGCGGTGAGACTGCGGTGGTGGAGGCTGGCCAGGTGACGCTGCTGTTTACTAGTCGACCAGTCAGTCTCTACGATCGCTCGCTCTTCCTGGCCCATGGGCAGGATCCAGCAGCATTTGGTGCAGTGATCGTCAAATCGCCACACTGCCAGTATCGCTTCTACGCCGCCTGGGCCGCACGCATGATCAATATCGATGCACCAGGTTCGACCAGTGCGAATCTACCGACCCTTGGACACCAGCGCTGTCAACGGCCCATCTTCCCCCTTGATCCTGCGGTGGTGTTCGAGCCCGAACCACGATTTTTCCAGCGCTGGTAGACATACGCACAGCTATCCGTCACCATAGCTATTCATACCTCTCCCGGAGCGAGGGCGTCTCGCCCTCGTGGGGCCCTCCGTACGGGCAACCCTCCGTGGTTGCCCTGTGGTATTCGAGCCTGAACCACGATTTTTCCAGCGCTGGTAGGCATGCCTCCGTACGGGCAACCCCCCGTGGTTGCCCTGTGGTACCCATCACCC
>CAIWUD010000606.1 GCA_903915775.1 uncultured Chloroflexota bacterium
GGCACGGGCCACGATCGATCGTCCCGGTTCGACAGTCAGGGTGGGTATTGGATCGAGCCCATAGGTGGCGCAGCCCTGACGCAGCGCTGCGGCCAGGGTTGTCGCATACGCCGTCAGATCGGGGGCAGGCTGCTCGGCGGTATAGGGTACACCCAGCCCTCCCCCCGGACTAAGCTCCACAACCTGCACGCCATGGACGTCGCGCAGGCGAGCAGCTGCGGCGCAAAGAATCTCCACCGTGGCCTGCAGATCGCCGAGGTCAAACAGCTGTGAGCCGATATGGGCGTGGAGACCAAGCAGGCGCAGACCGGGGGCCGCCATGGCTCGCCGCGCTGCCTCATCGAGTGCGTCTAGGGGCAGGCCGAACTTCGCATCGGCGCTGCCGGTGGCGATATGGGCATGGGTACGGGCGGCGATGTTAGGGGCCAGGCGTAGGAGGATTCCCTGGGGCTGGGTGCGCCCAAGACTCATGGCCGCTAGGAGGTCCAGCTCGTCAAGATTATCGACGACCACGGCGCCGACACCCCAGTCGAGTGCACGTTGGAGCTCACTCTCACTCTTGGCATTGCCGTGCAGATGGATGTGGGCGGGCGGCAACCCGGCCCGTTGGGCCACCAGTAGTTCAGCCCCCGAAACAACGTCCAGCCCCAAACCTTCCTGGGCGACGATCTGGGCCAGGGCATGGTTGAGCAGCGCCTTCGCTGCGTAGTGCACCCGAAAACGTAGCCCGGTTGCGCCAAACGCAGCCTGGTAGGTGCGCATGGTTCCGCGCAGGGTAGCTTCGTCGAGCAGGTAGAGGGGCGTACCGTAGGTGGCCGCGAGATCAGTCGTGGCGCACCCACCGATGACGAGCAGACCGTCACGCTGCTCGGCGCTGATGGGCCAGATGTGCGGGTGGAGCATAGCCACTCAGACCCCGTTAATACCGAGACGCGGTGCTGCGGTGCGCAGCGCCGTGATCACCTCGGCAATGAGGCTATCGAGGGGCATGCCGATGATCTCAGCGCCGTGCTGGATACCGCTCCGGCTCACCTTTGCGGCAAAGGCCTTGTCCTTCAACTTCTTCTTCACCGAAGTGACCTCCACACTGGCAATATTCTTATCGGGGCGCACCAGAGCCACGGCCGTCACGAAACCACTCAGCTCATCAACCGCGTAGAGGGTTCGCTCGAGTGGGCTTTCGGGCAGAATTCCACTATAGTCGGCGTGGCTCAGGATGGCCCGTACCACCTCACTCCCCCAACCCGCTTCACGTACGTGGGCGACACCAAAGAAGGGGTGGCCCGGGAGCGCCATGGGCAACGGCTCACCAGTGATCAGGGCGTGGGAGAGGGCCGTAACCTCTGGCCCCTCGGCGGGCATCTCGGGGTAGCGCTCAAAGTCAATATCGTGAAGGAGGCCCACGGCGCCCCAGAGATCGGCATCGGCACCGGTCTGTTCGGCGAAGTGAACCATACATGCAGCAACCGCCTCACAATGCTTGCGTAGGCTCTCTGTCTGCACCCATTCGTGGAGGGTCGCACGAGCGCGCTGAGTCAACATGGTTTTTGCTCTCCTCTTTGTCTTGGGCACCATTATATAACGAAGAGCCATTTCCTGGGAGGAGTACGCTCCATCGGGAGTTGTGCAAGGCGCAGCCCTCCACAAAAAACGCTAACCCAACCCTGGTACCGCCAGACAGCCACGCGAGCGCAGAGGGGCACGCTTCATCGGGAGGTGTGGAGGGCTGTGCCCTCCACAAAAAACTTCCAACCTAGCCCTGGTACCGCCAGGCGGCTACGCAGGCGCAGCCAAAATCGGATCACACCTCAATCACGAATGCGCGCTAGTTGGGCGCGGCGAAACACAATTACCACTCGCTCAACCTGGTAGCGCTGCTGTGCCGCACTGAACAGTACACCATCATAGCCGTAACGGTCGAGCCACCACTCCGCGGCCAGGGCCGGTTCAAGGTCGAGGCCCAGCGTACGTGCCTCACTCGTGATCTGGCGTAACTGGGCTTCCCATTCAGCGAGGGTGCAGCGGAATGGACGGAGTACGCGGGCGCGGTAGCGATGGGGCAAAACCCCAGCGATCACGCGACCCCACCAAGGACGCGGTCCTTCACGCCCCTCACGTAGTGGGATGAGCGTGATCCCACGACCAACCGGCGTGTGCTCCTGAACCAACTGCTGGTCACGCAGGAGATGGTAGGCACCGACGGCTTGCGACTCACCGACCCAGACCATCGCCTCACGGGCACTCAGTTCGATCGGCTGCTCAGCAAAATCGGAGACCCGGGGCACCCGGGGTGGGGCCATGATCTGGATCTGTGGGAGGGGTTGATCGGCTAGGTGCTGCCCTGCTGCGTCCAGCCAGTGTGCACTGACTACGCCCATTGGTCCGTTACGTCCTACCCCAAAGCGGAACCCGCGCCGCTCACGCCCCTCCATGGCCTGGGCGCTCGCTGAAACTTCGACGATGAGACGCAGGCCACCACCGCAGCCGGGTGCGGGAAACCAGGGTACCTCGGTGCGGAAATGGAAGCGCTTGCGCCCAGCGTGCATGTCGCTACCCAGCGCGATCCAGCCACGACCGACCAGCCCACTCCAACCGTCCCGCACCGGACGGAGCGGCGGGTAGATCGCCACCACATCCTCTGGCCCTGGTGCATGGTCAAAAGCCCAGAAGCCGGGCGGTACCGCGCCTAATGCGGGGAGTTTGACCGTACCGCCGATCACCTGTTGGGCAATGCGGGCATTAGGCAACTGGACGGTCGGCGTTGGATCGGATTGCCCCTCACCTGCCGTTGTTGCACGCCGCAGTGGTGCGCCGCATGCGATGCAGAAGCGGGCCTGGTCGGAGTTGACCGCCACGCCGCAGTCGGGGCAGAAGCGCGAGAAGGTACTCATAGGAATGATGCACGATATGCGGATAGCTACGCACATCGTACCACTTAGTAGAGGGGTATGGATGGCCATCCCAGAACCAGATCTCTGGGAGGTGCATGCAGGGGGCGTAGCTCTCTACGGGGTGGCCTTGCTGGCGCAGCCGATCCCACGGGCGGTGTGGAGGGCGCAGCCCTCCACCAAAACCCCAACCCCGCTCTGGTGCCGCCAGGCGGCCCTGCCGACGCAGCCAAAATGAAAACAAACCTTAATTATTACTTAGCATATTCTTAACACTATACACCCGAACTGTTAATAGATGGAGCGTAGCATTGATCGTGTACGTTCTCAAGACGTCTATCGCTCATCCAGCGTGTCTATGCTAATAAGGGGAACAACTTCGTGATGAATCGTACGAGACTGCTCCAACTCTCCGCCCTGTTGCTTGCCGTCGCCTTCGTGCTCACCCTGATCCCCGTACCTGCCGCCAGTGCCCAGAGCAGCTGGAGCCCTCGCCCGGTAACGGCTACTCTGCGCGGCTCGGGTGCCACCTTCCCGTTGCCCCTCTACGGTGCCTGGATTGCGGCCTACAAGCAGGTAGCACCCTCGGTGACCATCAGCTACCAGGGTGTTGGTTCGGGCCA
>CAIWUD010000607.1 GCA_903915775.1 uncultured Chloroflexota bacterium
CACCAGACTGTCACATCGGCGTAGCCGAAACTGAACCCTACTCTGCGGGAGGTGTGGAGGGCACGGCCCTCCACAAAAAAACTCAACCCAGCCCTGCTAGCACCAGACTGTCACATCGGCGTAGCCGAAACTGAACCCTACTCTGCGGGAGGTGTGGAGGGCACGGCCCTCCACAAAAAAACTCAACCCAGCCCTGCTAGCACCAGACTGTCACATCGGCGTAGCCAACAGCAAACCACACCTAGGAGATTCGAAATGAGCGAGGAGCGTTTTTTTGTTACCGGAGCGTTGGGCTGTATCGGCGCATGGGTAGTGCGCAACCTAGTGCGTGAGGGGAAGCCAACGACCATCTTCGACCTAGGGGCAGATACGGCCCGGCTGCGCTTGATCATGAGTGCCGAGGAGTTAGCACAGGTCAAGGTGATTCAGGGCGATATCACCGACCTGAACGCAGTGGAACGTGCTATTGCCGAATCGGGGGCGAACCTGATCATCCACCTAGCCGCACTCCAGGTTCCCTTCTGCCGGGCCGATCCCACCCTTGGTGCACAGGTGAATGTGGTGGGTACGGTGAACATGTTCGAGGCGGCCAAGCGAGCCGGTCTGTCCCGTCTGATCTATGCCAGTAGTGTCGCCGTCTATGGACGCAGTGAGGAGTATGAAGGTGTGCTCGAGGATACGGCGGTACAGAGCCCACGCACACTCTATGGTGTCTACAAACAGGCCAACGAAGGGACGGCACGCGTCTACTGGCTTGATCACGGCGTGAGTAGTGTTGGTCTGCGTCCCTACACCGTCTACGGCCCCGGTCGTGACCAGGGCCTCACCTCGGCACCGACACGCGCCATGGTAGCAGCGGCAGTGGGCCGCCCCTACCAGATCGGCTTTAGCGGACGCCAGGGGTTGCAGTATACCGATGATGCCGCACGGATCTTCATTCAGGCAGCACGCGCACCCTATGAGGGTGCTGGGGTGTTTAACCTACGTGGCAGTCTGGTGGATATGGCCGAGGTCGTAGCAGCGATCGAAAAAGCGCTCCCAACGGTGGGTGGCATGATCAGTTTCAGTGGGGCGCCCTTGCCCTTCCCCACCGAATTAGCCGATTCTGGCCTACGTACCCTCCTCGGTGAGGTACCCTACACTCCGCTTGAACAGGGTGTGGCAGAGAGTATCTCGATCTTCCGCCAGGCTCTTGCCGACGGACGCCTCGATCCGGCACGCTACCTAGGCTGATTTCCACACCGATAGCTGGATAGGCTGCTACACCAGGACGCGAGGATCTCCCCTCACGCCCTGGTTCGCTTCTCCATGTTCACCCTTCCTATAGAATCCCCCGCTAGGCTGAGAGGCTTGCCCTTCGCCACCTCAGAGGAGGTCTGAAGGGCGCAGCCCTCCAGAAAAACCCCATACCAAGCCTTGGTCCTGTCAGGGAGCAGTGTGAACACGCTCTTTCGCACGTGCGCCGTAGCACATCTCATGTATAATGAACGGGTACCAGAGCATCAGGCTAGGATCATGGTGCCAGGCGCGACCGTTATGCACGACCTGATGGCCTAACGCCACCAAAGAAGGGTACCCTCCCTCAAAGGGTTTCACGTGACACGCTCCCCGGGAGCGCGGGCGGCTCGCCCGCAACGGTACGACACGGTGCACACGGGCCACGGATCGTACCGGAAACTTTCCCCAGGCTCCCATGAGCTGCTCTGCGGTGGTACGGGCCTTGGCACGCTCGCACAGCGCATGGTGACGCACGGGAATGCCCGTTCTCGAACGAGTGAAACCCCCTGAGGGGTACCCTCCCCCATCCGCCTATGTGTGGGTTCGCTCGACCCAAAGGCAAGCAGCTGTGGATCCGCAAACGCGTATGGATGAACTACCGCCACACTCTGGCCCTCCACGTGATCTTCCCCCAGGATCAGCCTCAAATAGCTCGATCGACTCCCTGCCAGTCTGGAGGAGAAATGATCACGGTGCGCCAACGCTGCGGGTACGCACTATCGTGCGAGAACTTCTTGAGACTGCCCTCTTCATCCTCCTCGTCTTCCTGATTGTGCGGGGCATCGTCCAGAATTTTAAGATCGAGGGGTCGAGTATGGAGCCTACACTCCACACCGGCCAGTACATCCTGGTGAACAAACTGGTCTACTTTCACTTCGATCTCAATGCACCCCTGCGGCTGCTGCCTGGCCAGGAAGATCTGTCCCAACGGGTCATCTACCCCTTCTACCAGCCACGCCGAGGCGATATTGTAGTCTTTGAGTACCCCCAGGATGTCACGAAAGACTACATCAAGCGCGTCATTGGGCTACCGGGCGATCAGGTTGCTATTCGTGATGGTCAGGTCTTTGTCAACGGTCAAGAGCTCGATCAACCCTACCTGCTCGGGACGCCTACCTACTGTCTCACTGGTTACCCCTGTCAGTCAGACGCGGTCACCGTGCCTGAGGGCCACCTCTTCGTGATGGGCGACAACCGGGGAAATTCAAGCGACTCGCGGGAGTGGGGGGCACTCTCCTTCGATCACGTGATTGGCCAGGCCTGGCTCATCTACTACCCAATCCGTGAGTGGGGCCTCGTACCACACCATGCCTACCCCCTGTTGATACCAGCAACTGGTGGACCGTAACGTAGTACTACACCCGAAACCATGCATGTCGCGATAAATGCCCATCTGCTTGCCCATACGCGCTCGTTTCGCCGCGCCGGTGTCTCGCACTATATCGAACAACTGCTGATTCACCTTGGCCACCTGGATCGGACGCATCACTACAGCGTCTACACCACACGTGGTCTGGATCAGTCCGCCCTTGGTTTGCCGCCAAACTTTCGCGTGCTGCCAAGCCTCCTGCCGACGATCAATCCTCGGGTGCGCATCCCCTGGGAGCAGTTCCTCGCACCATTCATCCTGCGTGCCACGCGGGCCGATCTCTTCCATGGCGTCTTGAATGTCGCACCGATCGTCTGTCCAGTGCCGAGCCTGATTACCATCCACGATCTCGCGTTCATCCGTTTCCCTGCAACCTTCCGCTCCTACAACCGTACCTACCTCGATATGGCGACGCGCCTGAGTGCACGTCATGCCGCACGCATCCTCGTTGTCTCTGAGCATACCCGCCATGAAGTGGTCGGCCTGCTCGGCGTTCCTGCTGAACGAGTGGTCGTGACCCCGAATGCGGCACGTGCCCACTTCCGTCCACCAGCAGCAGCTGATCTGGCCGCCTTTCGCCTGCGCAAGCAGCTCCCCGAGCGCTTTGTCCTCTACGTCGGTACCCTCGAGCCACGCAAGAATCTGACCACCCTCCTCGATGCGTATGTCGAAGTTGCCCGTCGCTATCCACAGGTTCCACTCCTGATCGGGGGTGGGAAGGGCTGGCTCTACGACCCGGTCTTTCAACGCCTCGAGCAACTCGGTTTGCGTGATCGTGTCCACTTCATCGGTTACCTCGATGAGGATGATCTGCCACTCTGGTACGCAGCAGCCGCACTCTTCGTCTTCCCCTCGATCTACGAAGGTTTTGGGATGCCGCCCCTTGAAGCGATGGCTTGCGGTACCCCCGTGGTCACCTCGAATAGCTCGAGTCTGCCTGAGGTGGTGGGTGATGCCGGTCTGATGGCCTCGCCCCATGACCCCGCTGCTTTTGCCGATGCCATGGTACGTCTGCTCAGTGACCCCGACCTTGCCCAGGAGTTGCGCGTGCGCGGCCTTGAGCGCGCACGCCACTTCGCGTGGCAGACCTCAGCCGAGCGTACACTTGCTGCCTACCATGCCGCGCTCTCCGGTTGACACCCCCCCCCGCTGGGGTATAATGACTCTGGCATCGTTGAAAGCTAGCCATCATCTGTGAGTAAAGGAGTTGGATATGCCGACGATAGGATGGGGCGAGTTGCTGATCATTCTCGTGATCGTCGTCGCCGTGTTTGGTGCAGGCCGCCTTGCGGGGATCGGTGGTGCACTGGGCGGTAGTATTCGCGAGTTTAAGAAGGCGGTTAAGGACGATGAGGCAGCGGTCACCAAGAGTGAGACCAAAGCCGAGAGCGAAACGAAAGCTTAGGGATGTTCCAGTTTCGGCTGCACTAGCGTCATCGTCTAGTAGCGCTGGGGCTAGCTAAGCTTGTGTGCAGAGGGCTGTGCCCTCTACGCCTCCCGTCGGACGGTCAAACAGGCTCGGGACGTGCCTTAGGCAGGAAGGATCACGGAGGGTATACCCCTACTCAAACAGACATGGCTGAAGACTATTTTGACCGTGCTACCATCCAGGTACGCTCTGGTGATGGTGGAGCGGGGGCGGCGACCTTCCGGCGTGAGAAGTTTGTTCCTCGTGGTGGCCCCAATGGTGGTGATGGCGGTCGTGGTGGCCACGTCTACATCGTGGCTGATGCGAACCTGAACACCCTGCTCCACTTCCGCTACGAGCGCTCCTTTGCGGCCGAGCATGGTGGTAATGGCCAAAAGAACAACATGCATGGCCGTCAGGGTCGTGACCTCACCATCAAGGTTCCTCCTGGAACGCTCGTGCGCACCACGATCGATGGTACGACCTACGATGTCGACTTTGCGCGACCTGGGCAGCGCCTCTTAGCTGCCCGTGGTGGCCGTGGCGGGCTCGGCAACCTCCATTTTGTCTCCCCAACCCGCCAGGCTCCTCGTATCGCTGAACTTGGTGAGCCGGGCCAGACCCTCAGCATCGAACTGGAGCTGAAGCTGATTGCTGATGTGGGGCTGGTTGGATCGCCCAATGCCGGTAAGTCCACCCTCCTCTCGGTGATCAGTGCGGCCCGCCCCAAAATTGCTAACTACCCCTTCACTACCCTGCAGCCAAACCTTGGTCTCGTTGATGTCGGTGAGCACGACCGCTTTGTAGTTGCCGACCTCCCTGGCCTGATTGAGGGCGCCCATGCAGGGGTAGGCCTTGGCCACGCGTTCCTACGCCATATCGAGCGCACCCGTGTACTCATTCACGTGGTTGATGCGGCAGGGGTCGATTTTCGTGATCCTGTGGATGACTTCCAGCAGATCAATCGGGAGTTGTACCTCTATCAGCCCGAACTTGCCGAACGTCCCCAGGTCGTCGCACTGAATAAAATCGACCTGCATGAGGCACGGGCTAACTTGCCGCGGCTCTACGCGGAACTTGCCCTTCCCGCAACAGATATCTTTCCCATCGCTGCAGCTACCCGTGAGGGCATCGATGCCCTCCTGCGTCGTGTGGCCGAGCTCCTCCGAGCACAGCCTGCCCCAAGTCGTTCACCGGTCGATGAGCACGAGGCAACGCTCCTCTGGCCACTCCCACCAGTCGATGAGAATGCCTTCACCGTCGAACGTGAAGGTAACGCCTGGCGTGTCCGTGGGATCAAGATCGAGCGGCTGATGAAGATGACGAACTTCGCTCAGATTGAAGCTGTCGATCGTTTCCAGCGCGTCTTTGAAGCTACAGGCATCAGCCAGGCGCTCATCAACGCCGGCCTACAAGAGGGTGACATGGTGCGTATCGGTACCACTGAGCTCGAATGGGACAGCCTGCGTTTTGAGTAGGTTCACGACGCCTGCTGCTCGCGACGCACGGCGGTCGTGCTGTTCGAACGAATAATCTCGGTGTAGCGGCGCGTGCTACGCGGATCGCGGTGGCCGAGAATGCGTCGTACCACCTGCTCGGGGTAGAAGGCGATCAACTCAGCGGCTGCCGTATGGCGCAGATGGTGTAGGGTGTAGCGCGGTACCTCACGCCCGTCGATCGTATCGACGAGGCGCGCCTGTTTGCAGACCTGCACCCAGCGCCGGTGAAGGGTGTCGTACGAAGCACGGTTGCCACGGGACGAGCGGAAGAGTGGTGTGTCGGCGGGTAGACCTTCGCCGATGTCGCGTAGCCAGCTGCGTAGGCCGCGTAGGCTGCGCGGCATCGCGTCCGGGGTGAGTACAACCATGCGCTTGGTGCCGCTCTTGCTGTCGTGGACGAGGAGAATCTCACGCCCGGGCTCCAGAATCACATCACTCAGATTGAGATTGAGCACCTCATCGGTGCGTACCCCGATCTCGCGAAGCAGGGTGAAGATGAGACGGTAGGGCTGGGGAGAGGTGGCAATTGCTGCATCAAGGGCACGTCGCTCTGCCTCACTGGCAATTGGCTGGGGGCGATGCTCGGGGTGGTAACGTGCACCAATCTGATCGATGGGATTATAGAGGGTATAGTTCTGGTCAACCGACCAGCGAAAAAAGCGCCCAAGACTGGCAATACGTCGGTTGGTGGTGCCGGGCTGCTCATCCCGACCCTCAAGAAAGGCCTGAATGTCTGCGGTCGCGATCGCCTCGATCGGCTTGGTAATGGCCGCCGCTGCGGTGCGGAGATCACAGCGGTATGAGGTAATGGTATTTTGACTGAGCCCGTGGTCGCGCTGGATGTCGTTCAGAAAGTTGTCGATCTCGCTCGCAATGGTCCGTGACCGGTGGCCGATGAGGTTGCCATTTGTGGACATACTGCCCTCCTCGTGAGGCAGGGTAGCGCTACACCATGTAGGTGTTCGCCATTTGGGCGTCGTGCCTCGTATCATCAACGGGTCGCTACGGCGAGCAAGGTGCGTGCGGCACGGCCACAACAACGCCCCTCACGTCGTGCCACGGCAGCTACTGGCTGTCGTTTGACTATATCGCGACTTCTTTTGCATTATAGCAAATAGTTCGAGTTATTTCTAGTTCAAAAGTATGAATATTTGAGATCTCATTGATCAGGATATATCTGTCAGGCATGGCTAGGGTCGGCTCCGCCTGGACACGCTGGCACCACCAGGGCTGGGTTGGGAGCTTTTGCGGAGGGCTTGGCCCTCCACACCTCCCGTCAGGCATGGCTCAGGGTCGGCTGCGCCTGGACACGCTGGCGCTACCAGGGCTGGGTTGGGAGCTTTTGCGGAGGGCCGTGCCCTTCAAAGGGTTTCACGTGACACGCTCCCCGGGAGCGCGGGCGGCTCGCCCGCAACGGTACTACGCGGTGCACACGGGCCACGGATCGTACCGGG
>CAIWUD010000608.1 GCA_903915775.1 uncultured Chloroflexota bacterium
CCTGCCACCGATACACGGCTCGTTTGGAAGGTGACTCCGCGAGTGGGGGCGGCTAGTGCACGCCTCCTGCTGCTCATCAGCGGCGATGGAGTGAATGAGCGGGTCAGCCGCGACGTGAGCCTGAACAGCTGGATCCCCACCGGCCTGGAGGGGCGCACCGTCGTGGGCAGTGGCGTACAGAGCCTGCCAGTCGCGCCGGCTGCAACTTCCCGCGCCGATGTGACGATTGCCCTTGCTCCCAACCCGCGGGCAGCCTTAGCCGATCAGGCAGCAACGTTGGCGGCGCTCCCCAACCCATCGACCGAGGAGATCGCGGCCCTCACCATCATCGCTGCGCGTCTCGCCGAGCGGGCCGGGGCCGAGGAGCGTGCTGAATGGGCAGCCCTCGCACGTAGGGGGATCGAGACCCTTGCGGCAACCCAGGCGCAGGATGGTGGTTGGGGTTGGTGGCCGGCAACCGCCTCACATCCCTTTGTGAGCGCATTTGCCCTGGAAGCAGCGGCAGTGGCCACCGCGATTCTCGAGCGCCCAGCCCCGATCAATGTGCGCGCTGATGCCTATCTCGACCGGGTTGCCGCCGCTGCCGAGCCTGATCTGCAGGCCTATATCGCCTATGTACGTATGCGCGCAGGCTCTACCAGTGGCGTAAGTAGTAAGCTCGTTGCTGCCGACCTGGAGGCTGATGGTCTCGCCTTTCTCACCATGAGCCTCCCGCCAATCGAAGCCGCACCACTCCAGACACGCCTCCTCAGCCGGTCCGAGCTCGGACCAACCGATGGTACAACAGTCGCCCCCCTGGTCTGGAGGAGTGAGCGAGCCTCCAGCATGCCCCGGAACAGTACCATTCTGAGTGCGAGCGCCATCCAGGCACTGCGCACGCTGCAGAACGGTCCGTCCATGTTGGCGGAAAGCGAACGTACTATCTTAGCGGCGTGGCGCAGTACAGGCTGGTCGACCGCCTACGAAGCTGCTCGTATCGCGTTAGCCCTCCCACTTGATCCGCTGGTGCCCGGTGGTGGGCCAAGTGCCCTCTGGCTCAACGACCAACCGCTCATCGAAGGGGAGCGCCCGATCACCACTACCGTGCGCATCAAGCTGCCGGCGGATGCCGTCCTACCCGATGCGCTGCTTAGGGTGACCAGTCAGGGAGCAACGCCGTTCCTGATCACCTATAGCCGTCCCACGGCACCCCTTACCGCTACTACGAGCCTGGCGATCAACCAGGAGCTGATTGACGTAACGACAGGGGCCGCACTCGATCCCAACCAGCTACAGCCAGGCCAACTCGTTGGCCTGCGGCTCACGATCGTAGTCGCGCAGGCCCTCCCACGAGCCGAACTGCGTCTCTGGCTGCCCGCGGGCTTTGAAGTAGCCCCACTCCAGATCCAGGCCCCCATTCAGAGGTTCACACTCGTTGGCAACGCCATGCTCCTCGATCTCACCCCCACAACACCTGGCGTCTACAGCCAGGTCATCCCCCTACGGGTTGGCACGAGTGGCCGCTTCTCTGCACCAGCAGCAGAGCTGCGTAACCCCTACCACAGCGGCACCGCAGTTGCCCCATCAGGGATAGCAGTCACCGTAGGCGAATAGCTATCGTGCGGGGAAGCGTGGAGGGCTGTGCCCTCCACACCACACCAGCCCTGATCGTGCCAGCATCGCAAGCCGGCGCAGCCGAATGTGCACCATCCCTACCCAAGGTTGCTATTCGCTATGAACGCCTCTAGCGTGGCATTAAAGCGCTCTGGGTGCTCCCAGAACATCATGTGACCGCCGAATACGGTGGTCTGCACCTGCGGGAAGGAGCGCCCCAGAAAGGCGGATGCCGGCTCCCACCAATGCTCAGCCAGGACATAGAGGGTGGGAACGGCTGCAGCCAGCGCGGTAAGCTCGGCTGAGAAGTCACAGAACATCGCATCAGCGAAGAGCGCACTGGCCAGGTAGAGGGGCGTGGTGAGCGATTGGCGGACG
>CAIWUD010000609.1 GCA_903915775.1 uncultured Chloroflexota bacterium
GGGCGGCGCATGCGTGCCCTGAAGCTCTGGTTCTTGCTGCGCCTGGAGGGTGCAGAGGCGCTGCGTACGCGTCTACGCCGTGATTTGGCAAGTGCACGCTGGCTGGCTGCAGAGGTAGACGCCACAGCGGGCTGGGTACGCCTCAACCAGGTGCACCTACAGACGGTCTGTGTGCGCCATGAGCCACCCGAGCTCAGCGGTGAAGCCCTGGATCGGCATACTCTGGATTGGGTCGGGCGGATCAACAACGCAGGGGTCGCCCTGCTGACCCCCGCGCTCCTCAATGGGCGCTGGATGTGCCGGGTGAGTATTGGCGCCGAGGCGACGAGCCAGCACGACGTGGCCCAACTCTGGTTGGCGATGCGTCAGGAGGCTGAGGGTCGTTAGGGGTAGAGACGATCGCTTTGGGCCTAGGTCCCACCAGAGGGAGGTGTGGAGGGCTTCGCCCTCCACAGAAGATCCCAACTCAGCCTTGGTAGCACCAGACAGTCACGCTGGCGCAGCCGAAACTGAACCCAGCCTAGATATGGATCGCCGCACCGTGAACGAGGGCGTGGGCCGCCTCGCCAATCGCCTCGTAGAGGGTCGGGTGGGCATGAATGGTCTGGAGCAGACTCTCGCCAGTCGCCTCGTGGGTAAGGGCCAGGCCACCCTCACTGATCATCTCGGTGACGCGCGGCCCGATCATGTGGAGGCCGAGCAGTTCGTCATACTGCTTGTCGGCGACCAGTTTGATGAAGCCGAAGCGGTTCTGACCAAGCACGCGCGCCTTACCGTTGGCCGAGAAGGGGAACTTACCGACCTTGACGTCGAAGCCTTGCTGTCGAGCTTTCGCCTCACTCAGACCGACGCTGGCAATTTCCGGGCTGCAGTAGGTACAGGCTGCGATTTTGCTGTAGTCGATCGGCGTGACATGGAGGCCAGCAACATGCTCAACCGCCAGAATACCCTCGGCACTCGCCTTATGGGCCAGCCAGGGCGTCGCGGCGGTGCAATCACCGAGGGCGTAGATCCCATCGGCAGCGCGCATGTAGCCATCGGTCTCGATAAACCCTTTGGCATTGAGTTTGACCCCGGCGGCCTCCAGACCGATCGACTGGGTGTTGGGAGTGATCCCAATCGCCACCAGGAGCTGTTCAACCGTTATCGTGCGCGCCTTGCCATCACTCCCCATCACATTAACCACGACGTGATCATCGGCAACAGTGACTCCTTCAACTTTGGCCCCAGCCAGTGTAGTAATGCCACGGCGCTGGAAGGCTTTAACCAACTCGGCAGAGACATCCTCATCCTCGTTGGGCACAATGCGCGGCAGGGCCTCAACCACCGTTACCTCAGCGCCAAAGGCACGGTACATCGAGGCAAACTCGATGCCGATCGCACCAGCCCCGATACAGAGGAGACTCTTCGGCACCTGGGTCAGCTTGAGCGCATCGGTGGAGGAGAGCACCCGTCGACCATCGAAGGCAACACCGGGCAACGGACGGGGTTGAGCACCGGTGGCAACCATGATCTGCTTCCCAGTTAGGGTACGCTCACCGCCCGTGCTCAGCTGCACATGAACCTGCCCCCGCCCCGCAATACGGCCCCAACCCGCAACCACGTCAACCTTGTTCTTCTTCATCAGGAAGTTGACGCCGTCGCTACTCGCCTTGACCACCGAGTCCTTATGCTTCATGGCGCCAGCGAGGTCGAAGCTGAGCCCTTCGACATTGATGCCGAAGCGCTTCCCCTCCTTGACCTCATCAAGCAGATCGGCGCTGTGCAACAGGGCCTTTGTGGGGATACAGCCCACATTCAGACAGACCCCGCCCATGGGCCCAGCCTCGACAATAGCTGCACGCATGCCCAACTGCCCGGCCCGAACGGCTGCCACATACCCACCCGGACCCGAGCCGATGATGACTAGGTCGTAGATACTCTCACTCACCGATAGCTCCTTGTTCTGACTATCTTCCGACTGCCGCTGGCATTATAGCAGACGCTCAGACGGCTGTACCCCACCCTGCTACACACGCTCAAGGGAGCTCTCTGGCGGGGTTCTGCCCACCCCAACCACCACTCAACCGATGAGGATCTGCTCCTCGGGGTATTGGACCGTCTCTGGACGGCTCTGTGGACGAGCAATCGCCACGATGATCGTCAAGGCACCAAGCCGCCCCCAGAACATGGTCAAACAGATGAGCAGTTGGCCAAACAGGTTGAGTTGGCTCGTCATGCCCAACGAGAGCCCGCTGGTTGCAAAGGCCGAAACGACTTCAAAGGCAACCGGGCCAATCGGGCTATCGTGGGTCATCAGGATCAGCCAGATGGCGAGGAGGACCACGATCAGGCTAATCGTCAACACTGCAGCCGCTTTACGCGTAGTGCCCACGGCCAGTGTACGGCCACCAATGCGAACATAGCTATAACCACGGCTATAGCTCCAGAGCGAGATGGTCAGGGCGGCAAAGGTACCAGTTGTAATCCCACCGCCCATCGAGGCTGGCGCACAACCGATGAACATGAGGATGATGAGGAGGAGTTGGCTTGCGTTACTGATGGCTGCGAAATCGGCAACCCCCGCCATACCAGCGGTGCGTGCTGAAATAGATTGAAAGAGGCCAAGCATCATCTGGCGTGGCCATGGCTCTTCAGCAAGCGTAGCACCGGGGCGGATCTCTGCCAGGGTAAACCCCACACTACCGAGGAGGATCAGGAACAGGACGACCCGCATGGTGATACGGGTATGGAGTGAGAAGCGGCGGGTACGCCAGTAGATAAAGAAGTCGCCGAGCACAGGGATACCCAGCCCACCCAGAAAGATGAGCGTACCGAGAATGGCGATACTGATACTATCACGTGGGATACCCCCGGGAAACTGGGACATGCCGCTGAAGAGGTCAAAGCCGGCATTGCAGAAGGCTGAGACGGCGTGGAAGATCGCGTAGAAAACCGCCTGTCCCTCAGTCAGGCGAGGATCGTTGCGCCAGTTCAGGTAGAGCAGGAGCGCCCCCAAGATCTCGAAGAGCAGTACGGTCATCAAGACGCGTGAGGTGAGTTTCACAATCGCTGCCGGTGAGAGTAGCCCCAGGGAATCACTCAGAGCCAGACGATCCACGAGGGAGATACGCCGACCGATCAGGCGCAGCAGCACCACCGCAGCGACCATAAAGCCGACTCCGCCCAACTGGATGAGGAGGAGGAGCATGATCTGGCCGAGGAGGGTGAGATCGGTAGCTGGCACGATCACCGAGAGGCCAGTCACACTGAGGGCTGAGGTGGCGGTAAAGAGGGCCTCGTTCCAGTGGAGTGGGCGTTGACTACCCACGAAGGGCAGCATGAGAACCAAGGTGCCGAATAGCACGAGGAGTGCAAGACCAAACACGATGCGTAGTGGCGGCGGGAGTGGCTGCTGGCGCCGGCGAGATTGCCGACTCTGGCCTGGGAGGGAATTACTCATCTGGAAGGTGGCAGTCAGCTGCTACGCCTGACTACAGAAATTGCTAATCGAGGCATCAGCACCAATGATAACGATCATATCGTCGCGGGCGAAGAGCATGTCGGCAGGCGGAGTGACGATTATCTGGGTAGCACGACGAATAGCGAGGACATTGATGTTAAAGCGTTTACGTAGCCCACTGACCATCAGGCTCTGGCCAACCAGCCATGAGGGCACCTTCATCTCGGCAACACTGAACCCTGCGCCCAGTTCGAGATGGTCGAGGACTTGTGGCTCAGCGAGGCGCCAGGCCAGGCGCGCCCCAGCCTCATGCTCGGGGAGCACTACCTGATCGGCTCCAACCCGGAGCAAGATCTGCTGCTGACGCTCACTCACCGCTTTACAGACGACCCGGCGAACACCGAGATTCTTGAGCGTCACGGTCGTCATGAGGTTGTTCTCGAAGTGGGTGCCAATGGCCACTACGACGGTATCAAACGAGCTAATATCCACTGCGAGGAGTGCCTCCTCGCTCGTGGAGTCGAGGGAGACGATCTGGGGTATGCGATCAGCCAGACTCTGCACAATCTGGGGGCTCCGATCGATCCCGAGGACGGTATACCCACGCTCAATAAGATTAAGGGCCACTGCGCTGCCGAAGCGGCCCAGGCCAATCACGGCAAACTCGTGGCCAGACTGACGACTCATAACGCTCTCTACCTCCGGCGATGATGCGACGATGCCCACGGCATGGCTCAAAATTGCACCATGCCCTTCCATTGTACCGCTTTTGTGCCAGGGCAAGGTACGTAGCTCCTCCTCATGCAGCCCGAGGCAGCATGTGCACTACAATAGGGAAAAATCTCCCGCCGTCGCTGCTCTGCCCAGTGACGAAGCGTAGCAACACGAGATCCAAACTCATGATCGAGCAGTCTATCCAGTTCATTGATACGCATGCCCACCTCAGCCTTACCCAGTTTGAGCAGGATCGTGAAGTAGCAGTAGAGCGAGCAACCCATGCGCAGGTTGCCCGGATTATCGAGATCGGCTTCGACCTCGCTTCGTCCCGTGCGGCGATCGCCCTGGCCGAGGCGTACCCACAGATCTTTGCGGTGGTAGGCGTTCAGCCCAACCATCTGAATGAACTGCCTGAGGCGTGGTTGAGCGAACTCCGCGCCATGGCCGCCCACCCGCGGGTGGTCGCTATTGGCGAAATTGGCCTCGACTTCTACTGGATGAAGGCGCCGCTGGAGGCTCAGGAGCAGGCCTTTCGTGCACAGCTGGCCCTGGCCCGCGAGCTTGGCCTACCGGTTGTCATCCATAGCCGTGATGCAGCCACGGATACTCTGCGCATTCTCGACCACGCTGCCCGTGGCCAACCCGGCGTCATGCACTCATTCCTGGGTGATTGGAGCTTTGCGCAGGGCTGCCTCGATGTCGGCTTTATGCTCTCCTTCTCCGGTCCGCTCACCTTCTCGAAGTCGACCGCACTCCATGAAGTTGCCCGCCTCGCCCCAGTCGATCGCCTGTTGACAGAGACCGACAGCCCATACCTGAGCCCCAACCCCCTGCGTGGCCAGCGCAACGAGCCGGCCAACGTGGCGCTGATCGCCCGTCAACTGGCTGCACTGCGCAAGGAGCCCCTACCCGACGTCGCCAAGCAGGTCTGGACAAATGCCGAGCAGCTCTTCTCCAAGCTGCGGGCGTAGGTCGCGGGGTAAGAGTTCATACTTCTCCCGGAGCGAGGGTGTCTCACCCTCGTAGCCCCTCCCCGTAAGGGCAACCCCCCGTGGTTGCCCGGCCACTGGCTTACCCCGATCGTGAACAGGTACCATTACAGCCCTCATTTGCACGCTACGCGGAGCTGTGCTATACTAGGCCACGTTGAGATGATGATCCCCGATAGCTCAACGGTAGAGCGGCTGACTGTTAATCAGTAGGTTCCTGGTTCGAATCCAGGTCGGGGA